>DAOPLW010000222.1:0-2841 GCA_035391945.1 Oscillospiraceae bacterium
GTTCAACGCAGCCCCGCCGGGGACCATCTCGGAGTCGAGCGACGTCACGCCGTCCAACACGGCGCTTCGGCCCGCCCCGGTGCCCGAGGTCAAGCTCCAGTGGGCGTCCGACGTCTCCGAGACGCCGACCGGGGGCGTCGTCGCCTTCGCCCGGAACGGGGAGGCGGGGACCACGCTCGTCGAAACGGAAAACGGCAAACTGATCTTTCCGCCCGGCGGGTCCTTCCTGGTGTATGTATCGCTCACCGGAGACGCGGCGGTCACGGCATCCGGACGGGTCGCCTTCGGCTGGTGGGAGGAAAAAATCGGCAGAAGGCCGTACGGATAAGCTTTCAGTGCCGCCGGACGCGGGGCGGCCGCCCCGCGCCGCGGGACCGGAAAGAGCCATGGGAAGAAGGAATTTTCCCATGGCTCTTTTTGCGCTTTTTGTGGCAAAAGCGCAAAGAAAAAGACGGATTCCACCGCCGCGCGACGCACGCAGAAATGAAAGTTGTCGGCAGATGCGCTTCATCTGGCCCGCGTATTTCCACGGAGAGAAAAAGCGCGCCGCGGCGGCCGACGCGGGAGGCGGGCCACGCGCCGCCGCGGGATTGGGAAATGGTCCTTTCCCGCAGCGAGGATTCCTGCATTCAATAGAATTCAACACTATTCATGAAAAATTGCACAAATCCTGAAAATATAAACAGAAAAATGATAGACATAAAAGACAAAATTTCAGAATGCGGCCTTCATTTTCCAAAATTGACTGTATAACGTTTGACTTATCGGCCCCGATATATTATAATCAATTCGGTTTTGAGACCTGCCGCGCGGAGCGCGTTTTTTGCATGTAAGCACGGGATCTCATTCAAAAAAGAAGCTTTTCCGGCGCGTGCGCCGGCGCTTTCCTAAAGAGAGGGGGAGAACCCGTGATCAAGCTGGTCGGCGTCAATAAATATTTCGGGGATCTCCATGTGCTCAAAGACGTCAATCTGACGGTGGCCGAAGGGGAGAAGCTGGTCATCATCGGCCCCTCGGGGTCGGGAAAGAGCACCACGGTGCGCTGCATGAATTTCCTGGAGGAGCCGTCCTCGGGCCACGTGTACATAGACGGCGTGGAGCTCACGAAAAAGAACCGGGTGGACGTGGTGCGCAAGTCCATCGCCATGGTGTTCCAGCAGTTCAACCTCTATCCGCACAAGACGGTCCTGGAGAACCTCACGCTCGCGCCCATCAAGCTCCAGAAACGGACGAAGGCCGAGGCCGAGGAGCTGGCATATCACTATCTGGACATCGTGGGCCTGCGCGAAAAGTCGAACGCCTATCCCGCGACGCTCTCCGGCGGACAGCAGCAGCGCGTGGCCATCGCCCGCGCCCTGTGCTCCCAGGCGAAAATCATTCTTTTCGACGAGCCGACGAGCGCGCTCGACCCGGAGACCGTGCAGGAAGTGCTGGACGTGATGATCAAGCTCTCAAGCGAGAGCATCACCATGGTGGTGGTCACGCACGAGATGGGGTTTGCGCGCCAGGTGGCCGACCGGGTGATCTTCATGGACGACGGCGTCATCATCGAAGAGGGGCCGCCGGAACACTTTTTCGAGAATCCCAGCGAGCCGCGCACGAGGGCGTTTCTCAGCAAGATCCTGCGCTGACGTCCGGCTTGCCGGAGAATTAAGAGTACACGCAAGAAGCAAAAGCGACAAAAACGAAGGAGGAACATATCTATGAAGCAAGGGAAGAGACTTACCGCACTCCTGCTGACTCTGCTGCTGGTCCTCAGCCTCGCGGCCTGCACGAGCGGGACCACCACCACGAGCCCGAGCCCCTCGCCCAGCGAATCCGCCGCACCCAGCGAAGCGGCGCTGCCCGAGGACGTCCAGGCCATCGTCGACCGCGGCGTCCTGCGCGTGGGCGTCAAGGAAGACGTGCCGGGCTTCGGCCTGCGCAACACCTCCACGGGCGAGATCGAGGGCTTTGAGATCGATCTGGCCAAGGCCATCGCCAAGGAGATCCTGGGCGACGAGAGCAAGATCGAACTGACGGCGGTCACCGCCAAGACCCGCGGGCCGCTCCTGGACAACGGCGAACTGGACCTCGTCATCGCGACGTTCACCATCACCGAGGAGCGCAAGCAGTCCTATAACTTCTCCACCCCGTACTACACCGACGCCGTGGGCCTCCTCGTCCAGAAGGATTCCGACTACAGCTCCCTTGCCGACATGGACGGCGCGGTCATCGGCGTGGCGCAGTCGGCCACCTCCAAGGACGCCGTGAGCGCCGAGGCTGAGACGCTGGGCATCTCCGTGAGCTTCTCCGAGTTCGCCACCTATCCCGAGATCAAGGCCGCGCTCGACTCCGGCCGCGTGGACGCTTTCTGCGTGGACCGCTCCATCCTCCGCGGCTATCTGGACGACTCCTGCGTGCTCCTGGACGATCAGTTCAACCCGCAGGACTACGGCGTGTGCTGCAAACTGGACAACACCGGACTTGCCGAAACCGTTGATAACCTCGTCACCGGCTGGCTTGCCGACGGGACCATTGCGGGCATGATCTCCAACTGGAGTCTGTGATTTAAGCGATGAGAAGCTCCAGTCCCTTCGCCCTCTGGCGATGGGAAAAGCTCCTGGGCGAGTGGCAGCAGTTCGGCGCAGGGTTCGCACGCACCCTGGAGGTGGCCCTTCTGGCCCTGGCCCTGGCGCTGGTTCTCGGCGTTATTTTCGGCCTTCTGTCCTCCTCCCACAACCGCTTTCTGCGGGGGATCGCCCGGGTCTATGTGGAGTTTTTCCAGAACACCCCGCTGTATATCCAGATTTTCTTCTATTACAACGCCCTGCCCTACCTGGGGCTGGTGCTGGACATCTT
>DAOPLW010000223.1:0-2832 GCA_035391945.1 Oscillospiraceae bacterium
AAACCCGGCGCGGGGAAAACCGGGGCCTGCCATATGGCAGGCCCCGGTTTTTTTGCCTGTAATACGCGGGCGCCGGCACGGCGCCCGCGGTGTGGCTTTTCAAATCTGCCGCCGGAGGGTCGTAAGGGGAGAGAGCTCCGCGGCCGTGTCGGCCGCGGAGCTCTCCGTGTTTTTTTGCATCGGGCCGGCCTACGAATCGGCCCCGGCGGAGAAATCCAGGATCTCGGATTTCGTCAGCATGACGCCCCCGTCCATCTCCGCAACGCCGTCCTCCGGCGCTTTCTCCCAGGCGGTTTTTCGCCTGTCGTTCTGCGCGCCGGGCTTTTTGGCCGGCTCTCCGGCGCCGTTTTTGCGCCGGCTGTCCGCTCCATTCACCCGCATCTTCTGTCAACCCTCCGCGCTTTACATGCCGGAGAGCTTTGATTCCTCGGCCTGGATCATCTTCTGGACCATCCGGCCGCCGATGGGGCCGCCTTCCTCGCCGTTGATTCTCGCGGCGAGGTCGCCCTTGTAGTGATCGTTGTTCTCTTTGACAAACTGGATCCTGCCGATCTCGTTTGCCGCCTCCATCTTGAGGCTCTGAAGCTTTTTGCGCATTTCAGCCGTAGCCATCGTATTTCCTCCCTGGATCAAAGCGATCCTGTTTTTGCTTTCGTTATCTGCCCTGCCCCTTGGCGCTGTGCTTTTTCGCGTTGCTGTTCTGGTTCTGATTCTCGCGGGTGACGGGAATCTGCCCGCCCGATTTTTCGATCCTTGCCCTCTTCTGATCCGGCTGGCTGTCTTTCGGCATGGTTTTTCTCCTTTACTATCTGTAGCTCTGCGAACGGGTCTCCGGAATGCGATATCCCAAGTCCGCGATCGCGTCCCGGAGCCGCGCTTTTTCCATGCCTGTGGAGTCGTAATCCACGATCACGTTTCCGGCTACCGCGTCCACGCTCACAGACGTGACGCCGGGAAGCGCAGCGAGCGAGCTTTTGAGCCTTCCGGCATCATGTTTTCCGTGGATGCCGCCGACGGGAAAACCGACGCTTTCCTTTGCCATTTCGGGACCCTCCTTTTCCGGTTTTTTCCAAAATAAATTTTGCATTCCTCTTCGGCTCCCGCTCATACTATTCCCGCAGAACAAAAAAATATAAAAGAGCGCGCGGGGCCCGCGCCGTTTTCAGGCAGACAAAACCGTCCAGATCTGGACGGTTTTGCCTGTAAAACGGGTCCGGTGCAGACCGCGGGCGGGCCATTCCGGGTCTCGGCTAAAAAAACCTTGCGGCCCTCAAGGCCGCAAGGTTTTTTTAGGATGGAGGTGAAAAAATGGCCGGAAAGGGTTTTTGAGGAGGGGACGATTCGCAGGGCGCGGACGTTCCGGAAACGGACCGGCGCCCGCCGCGCTCAGCCGTTATCCACGGCCAGGGCGCTTAGGGTGGCGTTATTGACAGTCAGACCGGGCGTGACGTCGACAAAGGAATTCGTCGAGATCTGCACGGAATAGGTATATACGCCGGGGGCCAGGTTCCCGTCGAAATACTGGAAGCCGAACGCCTCCGCCTCCAGGACCGTGGCCAGCGTGGAGAACGTATAGGTCGAGCCCACGTTGACCAGCGCGCCGCCGTTGCGGCTCCTCTTGAGTGCAAAATTCAGGGTTACGGAGATGCCCAGCGGCAGACTGACGATGCTGGTGAAATTCAGCAGGACCGCGGGACTGGTCATTCCCTGGGCGTCGATCGTCACGTCGACGACAGGGATCGGGTCGGCCAGAAGCGTTGTGAAGATCGGAAGAGGGCCGGCGCCCCCCGTGCTCGCGTTCAGCCGCGCGGGAGGATCGGGGATCCTTCCGCTTCCGGAAGCGCACGCTGACAATGATTCAAAGCTCAAAGATATCACCTGCTTTTTTATCGGGTCTTCTCATACGGAGATACGCTCCCATTTGAGTTTACCCCCATCCTCATAGTATGACGGAAACGGTTTCCGGTGACAGGGACGCCGCCGGCCTCGCCGCGGCGTTCCGGCGGAGATTGTGCTTGCGAAAACGCCGGAGAACGGTTTATAATGGGGAAAAACAGGAGGAGAGAGTATGGCGACGAAGGCCGGCACCCGCAGCAGGATTGTCTCCGCTGCGTGGAAACTGTTCTATGAGCAGGGCTATGAGAATACGACCGTGGATGAGATCATTGCGGCTTCCCGGACCTCCAAAGGGTCCTTTTACCACTATTTCGAGGGGAAGGACGCGCTTCTCGGCTCGCTTTCGACGCTCTTCGACGAAAAGTATGAGGCGCTTGCGGCCTCCATGGACCCGGAGATGAGCAGCTTCGACAAGCTCATCTTTCTCAACGGCGAACTCTTCGGCATGATCGAGGAGAGCATCTCGCTGGACCTTCTGGCGCGCCTTTTTTCCTCGCAGCTCGTGACCCGGGGCGAGCGGCACCTTCTGGACCACAACCGCTTTTATTTCAGGCTCCTGCGCCGCATCGTGACGGAGGGGCAGGCCACGGGCGAGCTGCGGCGGGACATTCCGTCGGGCGAAATCGTCCGCCTCTATGCGCTGGGAGAGCGGGCGCTCCTCTACGACTGGTGCCTGCGGACGGGGGAGTACTCGCTGCGGGAGTATGGCGCGAAGGTCATGCCGATGTTCCTCTCCGCGATTGTGCTTGGCTTTGGCTACACGGTGGCACTTGGGCCGAGCGGGTTCGTTTCTCTCGCGGTCAAGCGCATGATCGGGTTCGTGCCGTGGGACATATATGGGTTGACGGGCCTTATCGTGATCTCGGGTCTCGCTCACGTGCCGCATGTGTATCTCTATGCTGCATCCGCGATGAAGAATCTTCCCGCGGATCTTGA
>DAOPLW010000224.1:0-2830 GCA_035391945.1 Oscillospiraceae bacterium
TGGGGTGAAGTCACGACGATCACGCCGTCGACCGGCAGCGATTGAAACACGGTCATCGGGACGTCCCCGGTGCCGGGAGGCATATCCACGAACATATAGTCCACGTCGCCCCAGACCACGTCCGTCCAGAACTGCTTCACCGCGCCCGCGATGAGAGGGCCGCGCCAGACGACCGGGTCGGTGTCGTGCTCCAGGAGCAGGTTGAGGGAGATGACCGAGATCCCCGTTTTGGTCTGCACCGGGAATATTTCGCTCCCGCTGGCCATGGCCCTGCCGTGCAGGCCGAAGGCCTTGGGGATGGAGGGCCCGGTCACGTCCGCGTCGAGGATGGCCGTCTTGTAGCCCTTCCGGTTCACCAGCACCGCCAGCATGGAGGTGATGAGGCTCTTGCCCACGCCGCCCTTGCCGCTCACGACACCGATCACTTTTTTAATGTGCGAACCGCTGTTGGGCGCCTCCCGGAAATCGGTCTGCTCCTGGGTCCTTTCGCTGCAGGCCTCCCCGCAGGAGGCGCAGTCGTGCGTGCATGTGTCACTCATGGTTTCCTGTCTCCGTTTCTTCTTGATGATGTTGTCCGCGGCGGTGCCTGTGGCAGTGTCCGCAGCCCGCTTCGCCGCCGCAGAGCACATAGTCTCCGCCCGCGATGCGCAGTTCCTTCTCGTTCACCAGGCACTCGGCCAGCTTGGTCCGGGCGCTGTTGTAGATGGCCTGCACCGTGCTGCGCGCCACGTTCATGCTTTCCGCGCATGCCTCCTGCGTCAGCCCTTCCAGATCGATGAGTCGAATGCTCTCGTACTCGTCCAGCGTCATGGCGACGACCGGGCGTTCCGCGCCGCCCCCGTCCATCGGTCCGAAGCGCCCGCACCCCGGCATGGCGCAGATGCGCCTTCGTTTACACGGTCTTGGCATATTCCTGTCTCCTTTTCGCCGCGATATACAGTCTGCTCTTTTCAGTATACGCATTTTCTGGCATATGTCAATAACCAGTTGAAAAAACTTCCCGCCCCGGGGGATGGGGCGGGAAGCGCGGGGGAAATTTGGGGGAGGGGGATTTGATGCGAAGAGGAGGAGGATGGGTACGAATGAAGAGGGATGAGGAGGAGATGGATATCGTTACGGGCTGGTCTCCCGGAGACCGTGAAAATGGCGGAAAACGGGGAACTGTACGCCGCTGGCTGTCGCCGCGTTCCCTTTCCGGCCGGATTTGTCTTCCCGATTTCTGCCTTTATTATAGGGGCCGGCAAAGCCCTTTTCCGTAACTTCGTCACATTTCCTCGAAACAGAAACTTTCCGTACCGCGGGCGGACGATGGACGCGCCGTCCCCCGGTCTCCTCTCCCCTGCCCCGCGCGGCGGGGCCTATGCCCGGCGTTCCATGAGGACGATGTTCCGCCACACGCCGTCGCGGTCGCGCGCGATGCGCTCGCGCAGGCCCACCGTGCGAAAGCCGCAGGCCCGGTGGAGCCGGATGCTCGCCGTGTTCCCCTCGAAAATGCTCGACTGGAGCGTCCAGAAGCCGGCCTTCCCGGAGGCATCGATGAGCGCGCCCAGAAGGGCCCGCCCCACGCCGCTGCCGCGGCGGTCGGCCGCGATATAGATGCTTACCTCCGCGACGCCTTCGTAAACGCACCGGGAAGAGACCGGCGTGAGCGCCGCCCAGCCCGCGGCCTCGCCCGCCTCCTCCGCCACAAGGCGGCAGGGTCTCAGATGCGCGGCGTTCCACTTCTCCCAGGTCGGGCACACTGTCTCAAAGGTCGCGCTGCCGGTCTGGATCCCCTCCGTATAGATGCGCGCGACATCGTCCCAGTCGGAGGGTCTCATATTCCGTATCACCATTTCCCGCTCACTTCTCGCACGTGCACCGGATGTTGCCCGCGATGATCTCGCTCCAGTCGCCAAGCACGTCATGCGTCCAGCAGTCGTCCGCTCCTGCGGCCTCGCGCATGGTGAGCGCGAGGATATAGGTCAGCTCCTCGACCGTTGCCCCCGCTTCCAGCGCACCCTTAAAGTGTTTGACTAAGCAGGGTTTGGAACGTCCTTTAATGGCCAGGGCAAAGCAGATGAACTGGTAGGTCTTTTCATCGATGCTTCGCCTCCTGGCATAGAGTGCGTCCAGTTCGTCAAGCTTTTCCGCAAATTCCGGGAAGAATTCGGCAAGCATTCTCATGGTCCGCCCTCCTTACTTTTGCAGGATCTTCACGATCTCGTCCGTCTTCAAAATCTTTCCGACCGATACGACTTTTCCGTTCACCACCAGCGCGGGCGTTGTCATGACGCCCCAGGCCGCGATCTGGGAAAAGTCGGTCACATGATCGATCGCCGTGTCCATGCCGAGCTGCGCGAGCGCAGCTTTCGCATTCTGCTCAAGTTCATTGCACTTTTTGCAGCCAGAGCCGAGCACCTTGACGGCGGCGCCGCCGGTTCTGGCCTCCGCAGCCTTCTTCATTGTGACCGCATCGCAGCCGGCGCCGCAGCAGCACCCCGTCTTTGTTTCCTTTTTCCCGAACAATGCCATAATTTTGCCTCCTAAAACAAAAATTGAAATGCGTTAAAAAGATACCCGATGATGAGGATCCCCACCGTTACAATGCCGACAAATACCGCCAGCAGCTTTGGTTTGATCGCTTTCCGGATCATGATCATAGACGGCAGCGACAACGCCGTGACGCCCATCATGAATTAGAAAATGGTCCCCAGTCCCACGCCTTTCGCGTAGAGCGCTTCGGCGATGGGAATCGTGCCGAAGATATCCGCGTACATCGGAACGCCGACCAAGGTGGCCAGGAGCACCGAAAACGGATTATCTGCGCCCAGCACCTTCTGGATCCACG
>DAOPLW010000225.1:0-2819 GCA_035391945.1 Oscillospiraceae bacterium
ACTATCTGCAGGCGACCGGGGAGGTGACGTCGATCCCCGTCGGCGTCGGTCAGACGGTCGGCGAGGGGGACGTTCTGGCCGTCCTGGACGATGCGCAGGCACAGTATGAAATCAGCCAGCTCGAGACGGCCCTCACCAAGGCGCAGGCCGCGCTGCGCGACCTGAACGCGACCGGGAACGAAGCGCTCAGGGCGGCGCAGGTCGAAATCGCCGAAAACAACGTCACCATCGCCCAGCAGAGCCTTACCGCGGCGCAGGATACGCTCGCGCGGCTCCAGAAAAACCAGGCGTCCCTCCAGGCGCTCTTTGACGCGGGGGCTGCCGCGCAGGCGGAGCTTGACGAAGCGGCCGATGCGGTGGGCGCCCAGGAGAAAGCCGTCACCGCCGCCGCCGCGCAGCTGGACAGCGCCAGGAGACAGCTCGCCATCGCCGGCATGGACACCCAGACGGACCTGACGGAGAAAATCACGATGGCGCAGGCGGATATCGAAAGCATCGAGGGGCAGATCGCCTTTGCACGAAGCCAGCTGGAAAACTATACCGTCCGCGCGCTGGAAAACGGCGTGGTGGTCTCGATCGCTTACGACGAGGGAGGGCTTGCGCTCTCGGGCACGGAGATCTGCGAAGTATCGAAGGAGGACCAGAAATACTTCGTCTTTTACCTGCCGGAGGAATACGTCGACTACGTGGACTACGGCGCGGCCATCACCGTCACGAGCAAGGACGACGCGTCGCGGACGTATCGGGCGGCGGTGGAATATATCGACCTTGAGGCGCAGTACACGCCGAAGGAGGCGGAATCCTCGGCGAACAAGAACCGCCTGAGCTTTAAGGTCAGGGCGCTTCTGGAGCCCGGAAGCGATCTGCGGGTGGCGCAGAAGGCGAGCGTGACACTGGGAGAGTGACGGCAGATACCGCCGCCGGGGCACTTCGGGAGAGAACGGCGGGCCCCCGGGCCGGAAATCCGGCCCGGGGGCCCGTTTGTTTTCGAGGAGGGGCCCGCCTGCGGGACGGGGAAAAGAAACGGGGGCGCATTCGCCGAAAGCGGCTGCGCCCCCGTCTTTTCCGGAGCGGACAAACCCGGACCGGTCCCGCGCCTCCGCCGCCGGATCGCGGCGGGAGGAACGAAGGCGTATGGTCCGGACCTAAATATGCGAGTGCAGCCGGGTCCCGCCGCGGATCTCGGAGGCCGTGCCTGCGAAGGTGTGACGGATCGGCACCCAGGTGACGCGCTTCATCTTGAGGAGCGTATCGATCGCGATCGGGAAATAGGTAAACATGAAGATCGGGAATGTAAAGAGATACAGGATTTTCCTGGGGGCGCCGCAGTGGATCTGCTTCCATTCCGTGACGGTCGTGATCAGGCCGAAGAAGAACAGTGAAAAGTACATGTTGCGGACCGCCGCCCACAGGTTGAGGGAGGCTACGGCCACGACCGCCTCCCGGTCATAGGCCAGCCCGTAGGTGATGGCCCAGAGGTTTAAGAGAAACATGGAAAGCGTGAGCAGGAGCGCCGGCGCGATCGTGGCCAGCATGTCGTAACACTGGAACCCCTGCAGGGAGCACCCGCGCAGCAGCCTTCCGCCGTAGTCGCGCATCACCTGGTAAAACCCCTTGGTCCAGCGCATCCTCTGGTTCCAGGACGTTCTGAAATCGACGGGCTGCTCATCGTACAGGACGGCCGTCTCGCAGTAGCCGATCGTCTCGCCGCCGATCACCTTGTCGACCGTGAATTCGATGTCCTCCGTCATGAGGTTGTATTTCCAGCCGCCGTCCTTCTCGATGATCGCGCTGGAGACCAGAAAGCCGGTCCCCGAGATCGCACAGCTCGTATGGCAAAGCATTCTGGCGCCGTTTAAGTACTTCGACTCCCGCAGGAACCAGAGCGCGTAGCCGGCCGAAATCCAATTGTAGCCGTAATTCTTGGAATTGCGGTAGCTGGTCACGACGCGGTAACCGCCGTCAAAGACGGCGTTCATCTCCCTGACATAGTTCGGATCGATCACGTTGTCGGCGTCAAAGACAAGATAGGCGTCGTAATGGCGGATGCCGCACGTGTCCTTGATCCGGTGAAACGCGTAGTTTAGGGCGTAGCTCTTGCCCACGTTCTGCATGTCGCTGCGCTCGAAAACGGCCGCGCCGCACGTGCGCGCCACGGCGGCCGTATCGTCCGTGCAGTTGTCCGCGACGACAAAGATATCCAGGAGTTCCTTCGGGTATTTCTGCGCGCGGATGCTCTCGAGAAGCTCTCCG
Organism: Oscillospiraceae bacterium; assembly: GCA_035391945.1. Lineage (GTDB taxonomy): Bacteria > Bacillota > Clostridia > Oscillospirales > Oscillospiraceae > DAOPLW01. Next base: position 2,254 of record DAOPLW010000225.1, read on the forward strand.
ATGACCCCGCTTTCATTCCGGGCCGCGACGACGACGGCGTACCTGTGCAGCTTCCGCGCCGTCCGCTTCGGCATTTTCGTAAACAGACGCACGCCCACATAGGCGAATTGATACGCGTAACAGCAGCAGAACAAAATGAATACGAAAAAATTGATGCCTTTCAGACATTCTACCATATACGGATGCTGCCTTTCCTAATAACCTAAAATTTCGCTCAGTCTCGCAGTATAGTACGATTGATTCCATTTTTCAACTGGGAAATCAGAGAATTCCACTGTTTGTACGAATGAATAAATATCGCCTCCCGAACGAAAAAATTTTGAACTAAATTTTTGCCGTGCCCTGCGCGGCCGGGGGGGATCCGCGGGCCGCGGCCGGCTGAAAATTCAATCCCGGAGACGCCTGAACCCCGCCTCAAACTGAGGCGGGGTTCAGGGTCCGCGATACGGCGGGGCGGCTTAGCCGGCGCGCGGCCGGGCATTGCTCCTCCGGCGTCCGCCGCGCGCGGCGGACGCGCGCGCTTAAGGGTTTTCCTTCAGATACAGATCCCTCAGAACGACCCAGTA
>DAOPLW010000226.1:0-2804 GCA_035391945.1 Oscillospiraceae bacterium
CCTACCGGGAACTCGTTGCGAGCCTCTACGACTATGCGGAAGCGCGCGGTCTCATCCTGGAATGCCGCCAGACGAACCATGAGGGCGTCCTGGTGGACTGGATCCAGGAGGCGCGCGGCAGGTTCGACGGCATCGTCATCAACCCCGGCGCGTATACCCATACGAGCGTGGCGCTCCTGGACGCGGTGCGCGCCGCGGGCGTCCCAACGGTGGAGGTCCATCTCTCGGACGTGGAGGACCGCGAGGCGTTCCGGAAGATCTCCTACGTCGGCATGGCCTGCGTGCGCACGATCAAGGGTATGGGTTTCGCGGGGTATATCGAGGCCATTCGTACGCTGGAAGAATATGGAAAATAAAACAGCCTCCTGAAAAAGCCGAGAAGCGGCTTTTTCAGGAGTGCGGGAGCAGCTCCTTTTTCGGAGCGGATAAAGAAAAAACAAACTGGAAATATCTCGCATCTGCGCGATGATTGCGCCAATCGTGTCCCGGCGGCGCATAGAGCGCCGCATGCGGTTCATACTATCTCCAGAACCAAAGGAGGAATCGGTATGAACGACAAAAAGAACCCCAGCATCCGCTGCAGCGTGTCCCAGTGCGCGCATCACTCCACGAACGGAAACTATTGCTCTCTGCAGGAGATCAGCGTCGGGTGCAGCATCCGCCCCGTGACCGCGCATGACTGTACCGAGTGTTCGTCCTTCTGCCTGGAGGACGGCTGTCTGCGCTGCCCGTAAACGAAAAACGAGAAACGCCGCGTGGATACCACGCGGCGTTTCTTTTTTGATTTTTTTCGTACAGATCCAAGCGCCTTCTCAAAAAGCGCATACGGCCCGTTTCGCTCCGCCGTTCCGGCCCCGTCTAACAATTTCTGCAGTCCTTGCAGATACCGAAAAAAACGAGGTTCCAGTGGTCCACCTGCGCGCCGAGTTCCCGGTGGACGGCGTCGATGAGCCGTCCGCCCGTCTCCGGCTCGCACAGGTCTATGACCGCGCCGCAGCGGGTGCAGATGAAATGCGCGTGCGGTTCGGTGCAGCCGTCCAGCCGTTCTTCCCCGTTGACTACGCCGACCGAAACAACGCGGCCTTCTTCCTTGAAACGCGAAATGTTGCGGTAAACCGTTCCGAGGCTGATGCCCGGATAGTCCGGACGCAGCTGTTTGTAAACCCATTCCGCCGAGGGATGCGCCTTCGTACTGCAGATAGCGTTGAGCACGGCCTCCCGCTTTTTGCTGTACCGTGTTTGCGCCACATTCGCTCCTCCTTAAATATAATAGGAATCATTTTCATCAAGGTAACATAAAAGGCGCGTTTTGTAAAGAGATTTTTAAAAAATTTTAACGCACGGACGGAAGAAGGAGGGGCGCGACTGGGCGCCCGGTCAGTCGTCGGGGGAGTGCAGGGTGCCGCCTCCGGTGATGGCCCCCGGCCCGTAACGCGCGCGGATGCGGTCGAGCGCCCGCTCCAGACGCTCGCGCTTCTCCCGCGCGGCCGCGGCCCCGTCGTCGAAGAGGGTGAGCTGTTCCCCGGCCTCTTCGGCGGGGAGGAGGGAGAGCGCCGTGAGCGTGAGCATGCGCACGGGTTTACCGTCCGGCCAGCCTTGCCGGAGGAGGGAGAGCGCAGCCGCGGCCAGTTCGGAGGAAAGGTCGCTCGGGACCTCCAGCTGCCGCTGCCGGGAGATGGTCTTGAAGGACGGGTCGCGGATCTGGAGCTGTACCGCGCGGCACTTGACCCCGTGCTTCCGCATCCGGGCGGCCACCTCGTCCGCCAGAGGCAAAAGCGCCGCGCGAAGCGCCGCGATCCCGACGAGGTCCCGTGAGAACGTCATCCCGTTTCCGACGGATTTGAGCTCCCGCGCGCCCTCCGGGCGGACGGGAGCGTCATCCAGTCCGTTCGCGTAGCGGTGGAGCGTGTCCCCGAGCTTGCCGAGGGCGCCGTGCAGAAGCGCTTTGTCGGCTGCGGCCAGTTCGCCGATGGTGTGGATGCCCATCCCGGAGAGGACCTTTTCCGCCGCACGGCCCACGAAGAGAAGGTCGGAGGCCGGGAGCGGCCAGAGAACGGCACGGAAATTTTCTTTTGTAATGACCGTGGTGGCGTCCGGTTTTTTATAGTCGCTGCCCAGCTTGGCGAAAACCTTGTTGAAGGAGACGCCCGCCGAGATGGTGATACCCAGTTCGTGCCGGACGGTATCGCGCAGCGTGTCGGCGATGGTTTTCCCGTCTCCGAAAAGGTGCGTGGTGCCGGTCACGTCCAGCCAGCTCTCATCGATGCCGAAGGGCTCCACGAGATCGGTGAACCGTCCGTAGATCGCGTTGACCTTTTCGCTCATGCGCCGGTACTGCGCGTGGTGCGGCGGGACGAGGACGAGCCCCGGGCATTTTCGTTTTGCCTGCCAGATGGTCTCGGCGGTCTTGACGCCGAACGCCTTCGCTTTTTCGTTTTTGGCGAGGATGATGCCGTGGCGCTTATCCGCTTCGCCGCAGACCGCCATCGGCACGGCGGCGAGTTCCGGCCTTAGCACGGTCTCCACGGCGGCGTAAAAACCGTTGCAGTCGCAATGCAGGATGGTTCGGTCCACGTCGGGTCCTCCTTCCAAAAAATTGCGGGGCGGCAAGCCGCCCCGCAATGGTGAATCAAGAGAGAAAACAGTTATTCCACGTCTTCCAGAAGACCGTATCCGCCGTCGTGACGGGCGTAGACCACCGCGAAGGCGCCGTCCGCTTCCTGGTTGCGGAAAGCGAAAAAGGTGTGGCCGACGAGGTTCATCTGCAAAATGGCTTCCTCCACGGTCATGGGCTTTAGGGGGAA
>DAOPLW010000227.1:0-2780 GCA_035391945.1 Oscillospiraceae bacterium
GGTGAGGGCTGCCGGGTACTGGATCTCTGCTGCGGCAGCGGCTGCATCGGGCTGGCGGTAGCCAAGAACGTCCCGGCCTGCCGCGCCGTGCTCGCGGACCTCTCGGAGGACGCCATCCGCGTCGCCCGGCAGAACGTCCGCCGCAGCGATCTGCACAGCCGCGTGACGGTCCTGCGCGCGGACGCCTCCGAGCCGCCCCCCGTGGCGCTCGGAGAATTTCATGTCCTCGTCTGCAATCCGCCCTACATCCCCACCGCCGACTTCAACACGCTCGATCCATCCGTGCGGCGGTTCGAGCCGCGCATGGCGCTCGACGGCGGCGCGGACGGGCTCGACTTCTATCGCTCCGTCGCCGGGCGCTGGGCCCGCGCGATCCGGCAGGGCGGCCGCCTCCTCTTCGAGGTCGGCATCCGGCAGGCGGACCCCGTCGAGCAGATTCTTGCCCGCCTCGGTTATTCCGACATCGCCACCTGGCCGGACGACCAGGGGATATTGCGCGTGGTCGAAGCGACAATGCGGGCCTGACCCAGTCCGGCGGACGGCTCCTCTGCAGGGTTACGCGCGGCGGCTCCGAATGAGCCGAAATCCAACTAAATATTTTAGAACAAATGTTTGCTTTTTGAGTTATTCATGGTATAATATCCACAGAGCGGATATTATACCAGTTTACGGCGCGACCGCCTCGCCCCCTGCGGAGCGGCCGGCGGCAGCGCCGTATCCCGCAGACGCTTTGCGTCTGCGGGATACCCGGATCAAATTTTAGTACGACGGAGGATGGCACCATGGCTGAAAAGAAAAGAGGCCCCGAGGCGGCAGCGCCCGCGGAGGACAAGCGCCGCGCGCTCGAGACGGCGATGGCCCAGATCGAACGCGCCTACGGCAAGGGCTCCATCATGCGCCTGGGCGAAAACACGCACACCGCCGTGGAGGCGATCCCCACCGGCTCCATCGCGCTGGACCTGGCGCTGGGCATCGGCGGCGTGCCGCGCGGGCGCATCGTCGAGATCTACGGGCCGGAGTCCTCCGGCAAGACCACGCTCGCGCTCCACATCGTCGCCGAGGCGCAGAAGCGCGGGGGCGAGGTGGCCTTCGTGGACGCCGAACACGCGCTCGACCCCTCGTACGCGCGCGCTTTGGGCGTGGATATCGACAGCATGCTCATCTCCCAGCCGGACACCGGCGAGCAGGCGCTTGAAATCACCGAGGCGCTGGTCCGCTCCGGCGCCATCGACGTGGTCGTCGTGGACTCCGTGGCGGCGCTCGTGCCGCGCGCGGAGATCGAGGGCGAGATGGGCGACGCTTTCGTGGGCCTGCAGGCGCGCCTCATGAGCCAGGCTCTCCGGAAGCTCGCCGGCTCCATCAGCAAGACCAACTGCATCGTCGTCTTCATCAACCAGCTGCGCGAGAAGGTCGGCGTGACCTACGGCAACCCCGAAGTCACCACCGGCGGCCGGGCGCTGAAATTTTACGCGAGCGTGCGCATCGACGTGCGCCGCATCGAATCGCTCAAGAACGGGTCGGAGATCATCGGCAACCGCACGCGGGCCAAGATCGTCAAAAACAAGGTCGCGCCCCCCTTTCGGGAGGCGGAGTTCGACATCATGTACGGCGAGGGCATCTCGAAGCTGGGCGAACTCGTGGACCTGGGCGTCAAGCTCGACCTCGTGCAGAAGAGCGGCTCCTGGTACGCCATGGGCGAGACCCGGCTCGGGCAGGGCAAGGACGCCGCCAAGGCCTGGCTGCGGGAGAATCCCGAGATCGCCGAACAGCTCGAGGCCGATATCCGCAAAAACGCCCACAAGCTCATGAGCGCGCAGTCGCGGATCGCCGCGCGCGCGGCCGGCCGGCCCGTGGACGTCTCCGCGGACGATTTCGAGGGCTGATGCGCCTCCTGGAGATCGCCCCCCGGGCGGGGGGGCGCTTCCGTCTCTCCTTCGACGACGGGAGCCGTCTCACCGCGACGGAGAACGAGCTTGTGCGTTTCGGCCTCCACGCCGGCATGGACCTCTCGGACGCGGAGGCGGAGAACCTCCGCGCCGCGTGCGCCGAGAGCGCCGCGCGTGAGCGCGCGGCGCGGCTTGCCGCCGCGCGGCCGCTCTCCAAAACGGAGCTCAAACGAAAATTAATCCGGAAAGGCCAAAGCGCCTCCGCCGCGGGAGCGGCGGCCGACTGGCTGGAATCGCTCGGCGCGCTGGACGACAGGGCCTATGCCTCGGAGGTCGTCCGCCATTATGCCGGGCGTTTCTACGGGCCCATGAAGCTGCGCGACGAGCTGCGGAAGCGCGGCATCGACCGCAGTCTCTGGGGCGAGGCGCTCGCGCAGGCGCCGGAGCCCTCCGAGACGCTGCGCGCCTATTTCGACGCGCGCCTGCGCGGCCGGGCGCCCTCGCCGGAAGAGCGGCGGCGCCTCGCCGATACGCTCCGCCGGCGCGGCTTCGCCTGGGAGGACATCGCCGGTATTCTGGGAGAATGGGAGGAATCATTTTGAGTGGGTATCGGGTCGCGTTCGTGTCGCTCGGCTGCGACAAAAACCGCGTGAACACAGAACAGATGATGGCGCTCGTCGAGGGCGCCGGGCACATCCTCGTCGCCGATCCCGCCGAGGCGGACGTGGCCGTTTTGAACACCTGCTCCTTTATCGACAGCGCGAAGGAGGAGTCTATCTCGCACATTCTCTCGCTCGACGAATGTCGGGACACGGGAAGTCTCCGGAAGATCCTGGTGGCCGGCTGCCTGCCCCAGCGCTACGGGGAGGACATCTTTTCCGAGCTTCCCGAGGT
>DAOPLW010000228.1:0-2775 GCA_035391945.1 Oscillospiraceae bacterium
CGTCGTTGCGCAGGAGCACGCGGTAGCTTCCCGCCGGAACGCTTTTCGCGCCCATGAGCGCCGCTGCCTCGCGCACGGCCTCCTTCGCGCAGGCGGCGACGTCCGCCGACGCCGCTCCCAGGCGGTAGCCGCTCCCGTCGCGCACCTCCGCGCCGTCCCGAAGCACCGCCACTACGAGGGACGCGCCGGCCGCAAGCGGCCGTTCGGCATGCAGGCCCAGCGTGTTGTGGATGCGGACCGTCCCGCGCCCGGAAGACACGATGTTGTAGGCCACCTGCTGCACGCGGGGGTCCTCGGCCTTCGTCAGCCGCTCCATCTCGCGGCAGAGCTCGATCTTTTCACGCTCGTCCATCGCCACGAGCGGCTCGGGCGGCGGCGTCACTTCCACATAGGTCTGCGCTCCCTGCATCGGGTGGTCGTCCGCCGACTCGATGGCACGGGCGTTGTCCATGGCGCGGCGGACGAGCGCGGCCGCATCCTCGAACCGCTCGGTGTAGGCGTAGCCGTTCTTTCCCGCGAGGAGCACCCGCAGGCCCAGGCCCGCCGAGCGGCTCACGCTGTAGCTGTCCAGCGCCCCGTCCAGGACGCGCACCTCGAAATCCTCGCCCTCCGTCAGGCAAACCTCCGCGGCGGCGCAGCCGGCGGCGAGGGAGGCGGAAAAAAGCGCGTCCCGGAATTCCGTGAAGTTCATAGAGACCCTCCCTTTCCGCCGACCGTGATGCGGCTCACCCGCAGCTGCGGCTGGCCGACCGTGACCGGGAGGCTCCCCGACTGGGAGCCGCACATGCCTTCCGCGAGCCACATGTGTTTCCCCACGCGGTCGATGTTAAGCAGCACTTCCCCGCCCTTTCCGATGAGCGCCGCGCCGCGCACGGGCGTGTGGAGCGCGCCGTTTTTGACCCAGTAGCCCTCGGCGACGGAGAAATTGAATTCTCCCGTGATGGGGTTGACAGAGCCGCCGCCCATCGTCTTGGCGTAGAGCCCGTCCCCCATCGTGCGAAGCATTTCGTCCTCGTCGTCCTCGCCCGCCTGGATGAAGGTGTTGCTCATGCGGGAGGTCGGCGCGAAGCCGTAGTCCTGCCGCCGCGCGCAGCCGGTGGGCGGCACTCCCATGCGCCGCGCCCCGAACCGGTCGACGAGATAGCTTTTGAGGATGCCTTTTTCAATGAGGACCGTGCGCCTGCCGGGATTCCCCTCGTCGTCCATGCGGTAGGAGCCCCAAGCGCCGGGGATCGTCGCGTCGTCCACGGCGGTGACGCGCTCGTTCGCGATGCGCTCTCCCAGCTTTCCGGAAAATTCCGAATTGCCCTTGGCGACGGCCGTGGCCTCCAGCGAGTGGCCGCAGGCCTCGTGGAAGATGACCCCGCCGAAGCCGCCGGAGAGGACGACGGGCATCACGCCCGCCGGGCATTCGGGCGCGCTTAGCATCGTCACCGCGACGCGCGCCGCCTCGCGCCCGGCCTCCGCGGCGTCGATAATCTCGTACGCCTCGAAGCCCATGCCGCGGCCCGGGCCGTTAAAGCCGGTCTGGGAGCTCTTCCCGTCCGAGGCGACGGCCTCGAAGGCGATGCGCGTGCGGCACTGGCGGTCGCCGGCGAAGACGCCCTCGCTGTTCGCGACAAAGACGCGCCGGTCGATGTCCTTGTAGACGGCGGTGACCTTCATCACCGCCGGCGAATAGGCCTTTGCCGCCCCGGAGCCGTCCCTGAGCAGACGGATGCGCGCGGCGTTGTCGATCCCGGAGAACGGGATGCGCGGCGCGGCGCCGTCCGGCCTCGGGGAGAAGACGGCCGCGGCGCCCCGTTTGGCGCCGGAGAGCGCGGCCGCGGCCGCCCGGGCCGTGGCGAGAAGCGCTTTTTCGCTCAGGTCTGCCGTGTAGGCGTAGGCGCTCGCAAGGCCGGAAAAAACCCGCACCCCCGCGCCGGAACGGCGGCCGTAAACGGCGTTTTCCACGCGGGAATCGAGCATCTCAATGCTGCTCGACTCGGTGTCCTCGAGAAAGAGCTCGGAAAAGTCCCCGCCGGTCCCGAGTGCCTCCGTCAGGACGGCGTGGGCCAAAGCCTGTGAGATCATGGCAAAACCTCCTATTCGGTCAGAGAAAGAATAACAGGATTTTTATGGAAAAGCAAGCGTTCCGGGCATGCTCACGTCTCTAGTATGCTGCCAAATCGCTCTTTTCAACCGTGCCCGCGCATGTTATAATACCTGCATAATACCTGCCGGCGCGCATGGCGGCGCGTCACGGCGCGGGCGGCGTGTCCCCTGCGGGGCGCGCCGCCGGCAAGGCCGGCGGCGCCGTTGGTCCCGCAAACGCGCGGCGTTTGCGGGACCAACGGCGCCCGGGCGGACTCATACGGGAAAGAAGGTGTTCGCCGTGCAGCAGGAAGCGCCCGCCGGGGCGCTCTGGACCCGGGACTTCACCATCATCACCATCGGGACGGTCGTCTCGATGCTCGGCAACGCCGTCTCCAGCTTCGCCGCGGGCCTTCTGGTGCTTGACTACACGGATTCGACGCTGCTCTACGCCGTCTTCATGGGTTTTTTTACCCTCCCCCAGATCCTCACGCCCCTCCTCGCGGGTCCGTTTCTCGACCGCTTCTCCCGCAAGAAGGTCATCTACACGCTCGATTTCTGTTCCTCGGGACTTTACGCTCTCGTGGCGGCGGCGCTCTTCCTCGATTTCTTCAACTACCCCGCCTACCTGGCTTTCTCCTTCACGGTCGGCGCCATCCAGAGCCTCTACACTGTGGCCTACGAGAGTTTCTACCCCACCCT
>DAOPLW010000229.1:0-2775 GCA_035391945.1 Oscillospiraceae bacterium
GATCGGGATCCTGACCGAGGTGTTCGGCAGCCCGACGCCGACGCGCATCACGCAAAGACCTCGCGGCAGCGGTGCGGCAGCACCTCCCGCACGCAGGCGGTCAGGTCCGCGAACGCCGCGGGCGTAATGGACTGCTGCCCATCGCTCCACGCCTTCTCCGGCTGGTTGTGGACCTCCACCATGAGACCGTCCGCGCCGATGACCGCGGCGGCGAGCGCCATGGGCTTGACGAGCGAGCGGATGCCGGTACCGTGGCTGGGATCGACCACGATGGGCAGGTGGGTCATCTCGCGCAGGAGCGGGATGGCGGAGAGATCGAGCGTGTAGCGGGTGTCGGTGGCAAAGGTGCGGATGCCGCGTTCGCAGAGGATCACCTTCTGGTTTCCGCCGGCCATGATATACTCGGCGCTCATGAGAAATTCGGTGAGCGTGGCGGAGAGGCCGCGCTTGAGCAAAATGGGCTTGTCAAGTCTTCCGAGCACCTTGAGGAGTTCGAAGTTCTGCATGTTCCTGGCGCCCACCTGGATGACGTCCACGTCGTCGAAGTACGGGAGCTGCGAAATGTCCATGATCTCGGTAACGACCGGCAGGTTCGTCGCGCGGCCGGCGTCCAGGAGCATCCGGAGGCCTTTTTCCCGCAGGCCCTGGAAGGCGTAGGGCGAGGTGCGCGGCTTGAAGGCGCCGCCGCGCAGCATCGTCGCGCCCGCGGCCCTGACCCCCTCGGCGATCCCGGTGATCTGCTCCTGGCCCTCGATGGAGCAGGGGCCGGCGATGATCTGGAAGCTGCCGTCGCCGATTTTCACGCCGCCGACTTCGACGACGGTGTCCGCATGGTGCATCTTGCGGTTTGCACACTTGTACGGCTCCTGCACGCGCCGCACGTCCTGGACAATGCTCATCGCACGGAGCATCTCGATGTCCACCGCCGTGGTATCCCCCACGAGGCCGAGAACGGTGTTGTTCACGCCCAGCGAGTCATGGACAGCCAGGTTCTGATCCGTGAGCCAGGTTTTCAGTGCCGCGAGCTGCCGCTCGTCCGTGCCGGGTTTCAGTACGATGATCATGGTCCCCATCTCCAATATAAAAATAAGACCGCAGCGTTACACTGCGGTCCTTCCAACCCTATGAGCCGTGCGCCCATCCTCTTTCCGGCTCAAATACAGTGCAACGAATCATGCTTATTAAAAAAGTAATAATAAGCATAAAAGAAGCCGTATTCGCCGTTAAAGATGAAGCTACGCATGCCCGGTTCCTCTCCCGGCCGCCGAAAGGGCGATCCGTAAAAATTGTATTAAGTATACCACCCGTGCGCCGTTTGTCAATAAAAATTTTTGTTGCGGCCTCCCGGGAAAGCCCTTGGGTAAAAGTTTACGGCGGTTCGGCCCGCGGCCTCCCCGTTTTCATGCATTACACCAAAAATGCAACTTTCGTGTTGACAACTTGCAGAAAGGAACGTATAATCTGCGCAATAAAAAGAGCAGAGGTGTTCCAAATACTGGGGATTCTTTCGCTCTTTTCTTCGTTCTGCGAAACACCCTGAAAGGAGAGACAAGATGAGCAAATATTCAAAAGCGGACATTGTGCGCATGGTTGAAGAAGAGGATGTGGAGTTTATCCGCATGCAGTTTACCGATATTTTCGGTCAGCTCAAGAACGTGGCGATCACCCGTTCCCAGATCGAAAAGGCGGTCAACAATCAGATCATGATCGACGGTAGCTCCATCGAAGGGTTCACCCGCATCCATGAATCCGACCAGTATCTCTACCCGGATCTGGATACCTTTACGATCCTCCCCTGGAGGCCGCAGCACGGGAAGGTCGCGCGCCTCATCTGCGATGTCTACAATCCGAACGGCACTCCTTTCGTCGGCGATCCCCGCGGCGTCCTCAAGCGGGTCCTGGCGCGCGCGTCGAAGCTGGGCTATACGTTCAACGTGGGTCCGGAGTGCGAATTTTTCCTCTTTGAGACCGACGAGCGAGGCAGACCGGTCGTTACGACCAGCGACGAGGCCGGCTACTTCGACCTCTCGCCGCTGGATCACGGAGAGAGCACGCGGCGCGAGATCTGCCTGGTGCTGGAGGCCATGGGCTTCGAGATCGAGGCCTCGCACCACGAGGTCGCGGCCGGCCAGCACGAGATCGACTTCAAATATGCCGAGGCGCTGCGCGCGGCCGACAACATCATGACCTTCAAGCTGGCCGTCAAAACCATCGCGCAGAGAAACGGACTGCACGCCACCTTCATGCCGAAGCCCATTTTCGGCATCAACGGCTCCGGCATGCACACGAACATGTCGCTCTTCCGCGACGGCAAAAACGTCTTCTACAATCCGGACGGGGAAAAAGGCCTCTCCAAGGAGGCTTACAATTTTATCGCGGGCCTTCTCATCCACGCGCAGGGCATGGCCGCGGTGACAAATCCCCTCGTCAACTCCTATAAGCGTCTGGTCCCCGGCTACGAGGCGCCCTGCTACCTGGCCTGGTCGGCCTCCAACCGCAGCGCCCTCATCCGCATCCCCGCCGCCCGCGGCCAGAGCACCCGGGTCGAGCTGCGCTGCCCGGACCCCTCCTGCAATCCCTATCTGGCGCTCGCGGTCTGCCTCGCCGCCGGGCTCGACGGTATCGAACGGGGCCTTACGCCCCCGCCCGAAATCACGGAGAATATCTTCGCCATGGACGCGGCCAGCCGCATGGAGCACGGCATCGCGAATCTCCCCGGCTCCCTGTTCGAGGCGCTGGAGACCCTGAAGGCGGACTCCCTCATGCCCGAAACGC
>DAOPLW010000230.1:0-2752 GCA_035391945.1 Oscillospiraceae bacterium
CTCCGTGAGCGTTTCGGCAAAGGCGGCGAGAAGCGCCGCGACGGCTTCGACGTCGCGCAGGTCCAGGACCTCGACGGGCGTATGCATGTAACGCAGCGGGAGCGAGATAACGGAGGTCGCAATGCCCTCGCGGGTGATCTGCATCTCCCAGCCGTTCGTGCCCGTATGTCCCTCCATGACCTCCAGGTGGTACCTGATCTCCCGCTCCTTGGCGAGCATGATCATGCGGTGTGTCATCCAGCGGGTCATGTTCGGCCCGACGCCGATCGAGGCGCCTTCCCCGAGTTTGAGCGTCTTGGTCTTCGGCGCGTCCGGGGTCAGGCCGTGCGTCACGTCGACCGCCACGCAGCAGTCCGGCGCGACGCCGTAGGTGCCGACCACGGCGCCCATGCCGCCGACCTCCTCGCGGGTGCTGCCCATGATCCAGAGATCGACCGGAAGGTCCCTGCCTTTCAGGAGTTCCGCCGCGCGCAGCAGCGTCGTGAAGCACGCGCGGTCGTCCATGGACTTGCCGCAGAGCCGGTGCTCCCCCAGGGCGAAAGCACCGCCGCGGTAGACGGCAGGCGTCCCAATGGGGATGCGCGCCTCCGCCTCCGCCTGCGTGAGCCCCACGTCGATGCAGAGCTCCGGGATGGGGACGGAAGCATCGTGGTCGGCGGCCGACTGCACATGCGGCGGCAGGCAGGCCACCACGCCGTAGAGCGGCGGGTCGGTAAGGATCGTCAATTCCCGCGCCGGCAGCATCCGGGGATCGACGCCCCCGATCGTCCGAAAGCGCAGAAAGCCTTCCTCAACGGCGGTCACGACCAGCCCGATCTCGTCGAGATGGGCGTCCAGAAGGAGTTTTTTCGCGTTTTCCTTCCCGCAGCGCCGCACGCCGAAGACGTTTCCCATCGGGTCCACCGAGACCTCGTCCACAAACGGGCGGAGGAGCGCCGCCGCCCGCGCGGCCACACCGGCTTCGAAACCGGAAGGGCCGGAGAGCGCGGCAAGTTCCCCCAATATTTCTCTCACATTCAAAAGTCCTCTTCCTCCCTGCTCTCCTCGAGCTGATAGATCATCTTCTTGAAGGCTTCGCCGCGCACGGCGAAATTTTTGAACTGGTCAAACGCCGCGCAGGCCGGCGACAGGAGCACCACGTCTCCCGGAATAGCCATCTCGACCGCCGCCTGCACGGCCTGGCGAAAGCCCTCGAACTGCAAAATGTCCGGGGTTCCCTCCCCGTAGCCGGGGGCCTTTTCCACGGCGAGGCGGATGGCGTCCGCCGTCGCGCCGTTTAAGACGAGGAGCCGCACATGCTTTACGATTTCTTCTCCGAGACCGTCAAACGGGATGTGCTTGTCGTAGCCCCCGGCGATGAGCACCACCTTTTCCGGGAAGGAGCGCAGCCCCGCGATGGTACGCGTGGGGCTCGTCCCGATGGAGTCGTTGTAGTAGCGCACGCCGCAGCACTTTCTCACCAGCTCGATGCGGTGCTCCACGCCGCCGAAGGAGGCGGCGAAGGCGCGCACGACGTCGTCCGGAACGAGACCCTCCACCGCCGCGATGGCGGCCATGTAGTTTTCCACGTTGTGATCGCCGGGCAGGAGAATGTCCTCCAGCGGCAGCACCGGCTCCGTCTCCCCGCCGCGGCTCCGGCAGATGATGCCGTCGTCTAGAAAGACGCCGGCCTCCGTCTGCTCATGCCGCGAGAAGGGCACCGCGCGCCCCGGGGCCTTCACCGCAAAACCGCGCGTGATCCCATTGTCCAGGTTATAGACGAGCTTCCCGACGGCGCTCTGATGGAGATAGATATTCTCCTTGGCGGCGATGTATTCACCCATGCTCTTATGGATGTCCAGATGATTCGGCGCGACGTTCGTGACCACCGCGATGTCCGGGCTCTCGCGCATCGTCATGAGCTGGAAGCTCGAGAGTTCCACCACGGCGAGGTCCGTCTCGAGCATGGCCGCGACGTTCGGCAGGAGCGGTTTTCCAATGTTGCCGCCGAGATAGACCGTATGGCCCGCTTTTTCCAGCAGCCGCGCGATAATGGTGGAGGTGGTGGTTTTGCCGTCCGAGCCGGTGACGCCGATGATGCGGCAGGGACAGACCCGGAAGAAGACCTCCATCTCCGAGGTGATCTCCGCGCCGCGCGCGGCGGCCTCGACGAGCTCCGGCGTCTCCGGGTGCATGCCGGGCGTCCGGAAGACCACGTCCTGCCGGCCGAGATCTTTGAGATAGTCCGGCCCGAGCTTCAGCGCCGCGCCGAGACTCTCGAGCTCGTCGGCCAGAGGGCCAAATTCCTCTCTGGGGTTCTTGTCGCACGCGGTGACCAGGACATCCGCGCGCAGGAGCATCCGCACGAGCGGCGTGTTGGACACGCCGATGCCGATGACCGCCGCGCGTTTGCCGCGCAGGCTCTCCAGGTAGCGTTCGATGGTTGTTTTCAAGGGTGAAATTTCCCCCTTATGAAAAATAATCCTAATTTAGTTATTATACCCCGCGATGGCATCAAATTCAATTGAATTCGGTTGACAACGCACGGAAAATTGATTAGAATAGCTGAGCAAGGCGGTCGGACAGTCGCGCGGCCAGGCCGAAAGGCCGTCCGTGAGGAAAGTCCGGGCTCCACAGGGCAAGGATAACGGGTAACGCCCGCCGGGGGTGACCCCAGGACAAGTGCAACAGAGATATACCGCCGCGCAAGCGGTAAGGGTGGAAAGGCGAGGTAAGAGCTCACCCATCATCCGGAGACGGAACGGTGCTGTAA
>DAOPLW010000231.1:0-2749 GCA_035391945.1 Oscillospiraceae bacterium
GTTTCGCCTTTGACGACCAGCGCGTTTTCGCCGTTTTCGAGGCGCTGCGGCGCGGCGTTACCAAAGAGCGCATTTTTGAAATCACGCGTATCGACCCGTGGTTCCTGTCCAAAATCGAGAACCTCCTGCACTACGAGCGGGAGATCGAGGGGAAGCCGCTCTCGGCGGAGCAGTATCTGCGCGGCAAAAAGCTCGGCTATCCGGACGCGGCGCTCTCCCGCCTCTCCGGCGCGCAGCTTCCGGCGCACCGGAAGGCGGTCTACAAGATGGTGGACACCTGCGCGGCGGAATTCGCGGCGGCCACGCCCTATTTTTACTCGAGCTACGACGACGTGTGCGAGGCCCGGCAGGTGCGGGACGCGGAGACCGGCGGGCGTGAGCGCGTCGTGGTGCTTGGCTCCGGGCCCATCCGTATCGGACAGGGCATCGAGTTCGACTACTCCTCCGTCCACTGCGTGTGGTCCCTCAAGAAGCTCGGCTACGAGGTGATCATCCTCAACAACAACCCCGAGACGGTCTCCACGGATTTCGACACCGCCGACCGGCTCTATTTCGAGCCCCTGACCCCGGAGGACCTGGACAACGTCCTCGCCGTGGAGAAGCCCGTGGGCGTCGTCGTGGCCTTCGGCGGGCAGACGGCCATCCGGCTCACCAAGCATCTGGCCGAGAAGGGGGTCAATATCCTCGGCACCTCCGCGGAGGGCATCGACATCGCCGAGGACCGCGGCCGGTTCGATGCGGTCCTGGAGAAATTCGGGATCAAACGCCCGCGCGCCATGGCCGTCATGACGCTGCCCGAGGCGCTCGGGGCGGCGGAAAAGCTGGGCTTCCCGGTCCTCCTGCGGCCGAGCTACGTCATCGGCGGGCAGAACATGACCATCGCCTACACGCCCGACGACGTGACGCGCTACATGGAGATGATCCTCGAGCACGAGGGGGCGCTTCCGGTCCTCATCGACCAGTACCTCATGGGCAAGGAGCTGGAGGTGGACGTCCTCTCCGACGGCAAAGACGTCCTCATCCCGGGCATCATGGAGCACATCGAGCGCGCCGGCATCCACTCCGGCGACTCCATCGCCATCTACCCGCCCCAGAC
Source organism: Oscillospiraceae bacterium (assembly GCA_035391945.1). Lineage (GTDB taxonomy): Bacteria > Bacillota > Clostridia > Oscillospirales > Oscillospiraceae > DAOPLW01. The sequence continues at coordinate 1,097 of DAOPLW010000231.1, forward strand.
CATCGGCGACGCGATGCTCGAGACGATCGTGGATTCCTCGACGAAGCTCGCGCTCTCCCTCGGGACGAAGGGGCTCGTAAACATCCAGTACCTCATTTACGGCGGCGAGCTCTACGTCATCGAGGTCAATCCCCGCGCCTCCAGGACCATCCCCTATGTGAGCAAGGTCACGGGCGTCCCCATGGTGGACCTCGCGGCGAACATCATGGTGGGCAGGAAGCTCGCGGACCTCGGCTACGGCACGGGGCTCTACCGCCGGCCGCCCTATGTGGCCGTCAAGGTGCCGGTTTTCTCCTTCGAGAAGCTCTCGGACGTCAACTCCGCGCTCGGCCCGGAGATGAAGTCCACGGGCGAGGTGCTCGGCATCGGCAAAAATCTGCAGGAGGCGCTTTTCAAGGGGCTTCTCTCGGCGGGCTTCACGCTCCACACCGCGGCGGGCAGCCGGAGGAACGGCGTCCTCATTACGGTCAATAAGAGCGACCGGTTCGAGCTCGTGCGGCTGGCCAAAAAGCTCAATGACCTGGGCTTGCACATCTACGCCACGGAGGGCACCGCCTCGGCCATTACGCCGCTCGATATCGACGTGACGGTGGTCGGGAAGCTCTTTGAATCGGACGACATGCTGCGCCTCCTCGACGAGGAGCGCCTCAACTACATCGTTTACACCGGCAAGAGCGACAAAGCGTCCATCGCGGACTACATCAAGCTCCACCGGGGCGCCCTGCGCCACTCCGTGGCGTGCCTTACCTCGCTCGACACGGCGAACGCCCTGGCGGACATCATCGCCAGCCGCTACCGGGAGGAGAACACGGAGCTCGTGGACCTCTGCCGGATGCGTACCGAGCGGCAGCGCCTGCGTTTTACGAAGATGGAGGGCACGGGCGACGACTATATCTTCTTCGAGAATTTCGACGGCGCCATCACCTGCCCGGAGTCCCTGAGCATCAGCTTCTGCGACCGCAGCTACGGCATCGGCGGCACGGGGATCGTCCTCATCGAGCACTCCGACGTGGCCGACGCGAAAATGCGCAACTTCAACCGCGACGGGAGCGAAGGACAGATCGCCGGCAACTGCCTGCGCTGCGTGGGGAAATACCTCCACGACAAGGGCATCGTCAAAAAGGACCATATGACCATCGAGACGGCCAGCGGCGTAAAAAAACTGCGCCTGTATTCCTTCGGCAGCGGCGTCGGCGCCGTGGAGGTGGAGATCGGACGGCCCGTCTTTACGCCGAAGAAGATCCCCGTGCTCCTGAAAGGCCGGGAGATCGTGGCGAAAAAGCTGACCGTGGGCGGCGGGGAGTACCTCGTCACCTGCCTCTCCGTCGGCAATCCCCACTGCGTGGTCTTCGTCGACCGCGTGGACGGGGTGGATATCGAGCGCGTCGGGCCGCTCTTTGAGAACCATCCGGCCTTCCCGGAGCGCGTGAATACGGAGTTCGTGCGCGTGGTGAACCGCAAGACGATCAAGATGCGCACCTGGGAGCGCGGCAACGGGGAGACCGTCGCCTGCGGCACCGGTGCTTGCGCCGCGGCGGTCGCGGCGGTCAAGAACGGGTTCTGCGACGGGGAGGGCGACATCACCGTGAAGCTGCGCGGGGGCGACCTGACCGTGCGCATCGCGGACGGACACATCTACCTCACCGGCAACGC
>DAOPLW010000232.1:0-2737 GCA_035391945.1 Oscillospiraceae bacterium
CGAGCTCTTCATCATCCTGCTCACGGGCCACAAGAGCCTGGCCCCCCCCATCAAGACCATCCGGGAACTCGATATTCAGGGCTATTACGAAAAAAGCGACCGCTTCGACCAGCTGGAACTGCTCGTGGAGAGCTGTGTCAAGTCCATCAAGCAGATGCGCACCATCCGCAACTATCAGGAGGGCCTCGCGCAGGTCGTTGCCGCCATGCCCCGCATCTATCACCTCCAGCCGCCGGAAAATATCGCTGGCGAGATCGTCTCCTCCGCTCAGACGCTTCTTGACTGCGGGCGCGTCTTCGTATGCCTGGACCGCACCTGCGTCATGCTGGCGGAAGATCCGGGCAGGCCCCCTTCCCTCTATTATCTGCAGGAGAGCAGTCCGGGCGTCTGCCCGTTCGGCGAGGACGAGATCAAAGAGGCGCTGCAGCTGCTCAAAACGGAGCGCATGCTGCAGAAAAAAAACGTCGTGTGCACAGCGCTCTTCGATGAGAAGCACGCGGTAGTCGGCCTGCTCGGCGCGCAGCCGGACGGAGAGCCGGAGCCTTACTGCATGCAGCTTTTCGAGGTCTTCGCGCGCCAGGGCGCGGCCGCGCTGCGCAACGCTCTCCTCCATGAGGAGGTCAGCGAAAAGAACCAGGCGCTCACAACCGCCTACGCCAGGCTGCGCGACAGCTATCTGGAGTTTATCCAGGCGCTGCGACTGATGGTCGATGCCAAGGACATCTACACCCGCGGCCATTCCGACCGCGTGAGCTATTTCGCCCACCGCATCGCGCAGGCTCTCGGACGGAGCGCGGACTACTGCGAGCGGGTGCGCGTGGCAGGGCTCTTCCACGACATCGGGAAACTGGGTGTGTCCGACAGCATCCTGCTCAAGGAATCCAGGCTTACGGAAGAGGAGTACGACTGCATCAAGCGGCACTCTGAAAACGGCATGCGCATCCTTTCGGGCATCTCTCTCTTCCGGGATATCGCCCCCATCGTAAAGGACCATCACGAGCATTACGACGGCACGGGCTATCCCGCGGGTCTCAAGGGCGAGGAAATCCGCGAGGAAGCGCGCATCATCGGCGTGGCCGACGCCTTCGACGCGATGACCTCCAACCGCCGCTATCGGACCAGTTTGGGGTTCAATCAGGCGGTCGAACAGCTCAGGTGCGGCCGTGACAAACAGTTCGACGGAAAAATCGTAGACGTCTTCCTTGCCATTCTCAAGGATTACGACGATATCTGCAAAGAGATTGCCTGGACCTACAGCGCCCAGCAAACGGAGAGTCTTTCGTAAATTATGAATGAGGAGGACGACTATATCATGACCTATCCGCTCTATCCCGTGCCCCGTTACGATTCCTTTCCGGCCTACCTGCGCGGTATTTATAAAAATTTCGCGCCGCAGCCGGCCATCACCTGCTACACCCGCTTCCAGGAGGAGCGCACGCACACCTACGCGGCGTTCGTCGGCGACGCGGACGCCCTGGCGGCCGCCCTCGCCGGGCGCGGTCTGAAGGGCCGGCATATCGCCGTTGTGGGCGAGAACTGCTACGAGTGGCTCGCGGCCTTTCTGGGGATCACCGGCGGCGGCAGCGTGGCGGTCTGCATCGACGCGGAGCAGCCCGACACGACCATCCGGGAGATGCTCCTGCGCGCGGATGTCGAGGCCGCGTTCGTCTCCCCCTCCCTTGCGCCCATCTGCACACCGCTTCTGGAAAGCGGCGCGCTTCGTTATGTCTTCGCCATGGACGAAGGCGCCGAAGGCCCGGACGCCTTTTCCTCCCTCGTCGCCGAGGGGCGCTCCGGCCTCGAAGCCGGCGAAACCGGCATCGACGACGCCGTCTCGCCCGACCGCACGGCCATGATCGTCTACACCTCCGGCACCACCGGCGTAGCCAAGCCCGTCATGCTCAGTCACAGGGCGCTGCTCTGGAACGCCTCCTCCTCCATCGCCATGGTCAATCCGCGCAAGACCGTCTTTACGGCCCTGCCGCTCTATCATACTTACTCCCTCAACTGCGCCGCGCTCAACGATCTCTCCGACGGCGCGCACCTCTTCCTCAACGGGGACCTGAAAACCATGCTGCGCGACCTTATCGCGAGCCGGGCAGGCATGGTCGTCGCGGTCCCGCTCATGGTGCAGTTCCTCTACCAGCAGATCATGCTGGAGGCGGAACGCCAGGGTAAGCGCGAGGAGGTCCGCCGCCTTCTGCGCCGCGGCGTTCTGGAGCGGCTGGGACTTCCCCGCGACCGGAAGCTCCTGCAGGAACTCAAAGAGAGCGCCATCGGCGCGTGCGACCTCATCATCTGCGGCGGCGCGCATCTCGACAGGGAGATCTCGGAGGCGCTGCGCCTTTTCGGCGTGCTCGTGCTGCAGGGTTACGGCATCACGGAGTGCTCACCGCTCGTCTCCGTCAACCGCAACGAGGCCTGCGTCATGGGCACGGTCGGCCTGGTCCTGCCGGACTGGGAGTTCAAGCTCTCGGACGGCGAGATTCTCGTGCGCGGCCCTTCTCTGATGCAGGGTTACTACAAGGACGAGGCGCTCACCGCCGAGTCCCTGGAGGACGGCTGGTTCAAAACCGGCGATCTGGGGAGCGTAGACGAGAACGGCTTCCTCTCCATCACGGGCCGGTGCAAAAACCTCATCGTTTTCAAAAACGGGAAGAAGATCTCGCCGGAGAAGGTGGAAGAGGTCCTAAAGCATATCCCGCTCGTCGGCGAGGTGGTGGTCTACGGCGCGCCC
>DAOPLW010000233.1:0-2723 GCA_035391945.1 Oscillospiraceae bacterium
GGCCGTCCTCACCGGCACTCTGACCCTCATCCCCTATGCGCGCGTGGTCTTCGACCAGCTCGAGCGCATGCACGGCCTGAATTTCGTTACGCCCCCCAACGCCACGTTTGCCACCGCCGTCGGCGCGGCGCTGACCGTCCTGGGTCAGTACCGCCTCACAGAAGGCTGAACGAAAAAGGCGAAGGCCCGCGCGGCTTTGCCGCGCGGGCCTTCGTTTATTCTGCCGTCTCAAGATAGATCTCTTCCGCCTGGCGCTGCGCGGACATGAGCAAAAAGCTCGTCTGATCCGTTTCCCTCTTCTCCAGGAGAGCCAGCGCGTCCGTAACGGCGTTAAAGAGCACAGCATACATTTTTTGATAATCCGGCAATCCGTCTGCACCTCCGTCTGTGTACATATCAGCAATCAGAATTGTACATTATTTTCCAGTCTTTTACAAGTTACAATTATATTCTCCGGAGGTGGTGATGGGAATGGAACCATTCAAAATCGACAAAAGCGAGGAGCGGCTTTCCTCCGTCAGCCGGACCATCCGCATCAAGGCGACGGTCTTCGACCAACTCACGGAGCTCAATCTGCGAACGGGTGTCTCCTTCAACAAGATTGTGAACCAGTGCATCGAGTATGCGCTGGAGCATTATAAGGAGGGCTGACCCGCCTGTCGGCGACCCTGACGGTTTCCTTTTGCGCTTTCCCTTCGCACTCTCTCGTCCGCGGGGGGGCTTTAACAGTCTGAAACACCCCGCGCGGCAATGCTGCGCGGGGTGTTTTCCATTCGTTCGGGATGGAAGCGGGAACTCAAAACTCGTGGCGTCTGCGCGCGATCCACTTCTGAAGCTCGGTGAAAAGCAGCATCGCAAAGCACAGCCCAGCGATCTCCAGCCACTGCGCGGCGGGGATGGGATCGAGCCGGAAGATGGCTCTCAGGCCCGGCACGAGCATGACCACAAGCTGGAGCAGCGAGGAAATGCCCAGGGCGATCCAGAGCATCGGGTGTTCCCGCGCCCGCAGGCGGAAGACGCTGTTGTGCTCCGACTGGAAGCCGAGGGCCGCAAAGATCTGCATCATGGAGAGGGTCACGAAGGCCATGGCCATACCCGTCTCGTGGCTGAAGCGGCCGCCGAGGATATACGCCGCAATGGTCAGCCCCGCCTCGAAGGCGCCGGTGTAGACGATGCGCAGCCATTCGCGGCCGGTGAAAAACGGCGTGTCCTTGCCGCGCGGGTGGCGGTCCATGACGCCGTCCTCCTCCGGCTCCACGCCGAGGGCCAGAGCGGGCAGGGAGTCGGTAACGAGGTTGATCCAGAGGATGTGCACCGGAGCTAAAATGCGCCAGCCGGCAAAGGTGGCGATGAGCATCGTGAGCACCTCGCCGGTGTTCGACGAGAGCAGAAACCGCACGGCCTTGTGGACGTTGTCGAAGATGCGGCGGCCCTCGCGCACGGCCACGACGATCGTGGCGAAGTTGTCGTCGGTGAGGACCATGTCGCTGGCGCCCTTGCTCACGTCGGTGCCCGTGATGCCCATGCCCACGCCGATGTCCGCGGCCCTGAGCGCCGGGGCGTCGTTCACGCCGTCGCCGGTCATGGAGACGATCTTATGGTGGCTCTGCCAGGCGGCCACGATGCGGCTCTTGTGCTCCGGCGCCACGCGGGCGAAGACCGCGATGTGCTCGATCTCGCGCCGCAGTTCCTCGTCGCCCATCTCCTCGAGCTCCGCGCCGGTGACGACGCGGCCGTCCTCGCGCAGGATACCCAGCTCCCTCGCGATGGCGGCGGCGGTGATCTTGTGGTCGCCGGTGATCATCACCGGGCGCACGCCCGCGCGGCGGCACTCGGCGATGGCCTCCCTGACCTCCTCGCGCGGCGGGTCGATCATGCCCACCAGGCCGCAGAGCGTCAGGCCGTTTTCGGTCTCCTCGACATCCGCGGTATCGACCGCATCCGCATCCCGGAACGCGAACGCCAGCACGCGCAGGGCCTTTCCGGCCATCTCCTCGTAGACTTTTTCAATCTCCGCGCGCGCGGCGGCGTCGAGCGGTCCCGGCTTCCCGTCCGGAAGCCATCCGGTGCAGCGCCCGAGCAGAACGTCCGGCGCGCCCTTGACGAAGATGCGCTTCCTCCCGTCCGGCAGAGAAAGGACGACCGTGGAGAGCTTCCGGTCGGAGTCAAACGGGATCTCTCCCGCGCGGACACGCGCCCGGACGTCGTCCATGGTGGCCAGATTTTGAAGGCGCAGATAGTCGAGGAGGGCCGTCTCGGTCGGATCTCCGACGAAGCCCCCGTTTTCGCCGGGGCGGGAGTCGTTGCAATTGAGCATCGCGTCGCGGAGAAGCGTGTCCCCGCCGCGGCTCCAGACCTGTTTCACCGTCATGCGGTTGAGGGTCAGGGTCCCCGTTTTATCCGAGCAGATGACGTCCGTCGAGCCGAGGGTCTCCACCGCCGGCAGGCGCCTTATGATGGCGCCGCGGCCCGCGAGGCGCTGCATGCCCATGGCCAGGACGATCGTCACGACCGCGACCATGCCCTCCGGGATGGCCGCGACCGCCAGCGACACGGCGGTGAGGAACATATCGAGCACCTCGCGCCCGCTTATAAGCCCCGCCGCGAAGATGACCGCCGCGATCACGATGATCCCGACGGAAAGGGTGTTGGAGAGCCGGTTGAGCTTCTGCTGGAGCGGCGTGGTGTCGTCCTTCGGGGCTGCGAGCTGCCCGGCGATCTTG
>DAOPLW010000234.1:0-2723 GCA_035391945.1 Oscillospiraceae bacterium
CGTGGCGGAGAGCTGTGAGACAGAGGACTATACCTCCTTCGCCCTCGCCATGGACCGGGCCGCCGCTGCCTGCGGCGTCAATTTCATCGGCGGATTTTCCGCCCTCGTGCATAAGGGCTTCACGGTCGGCGACCGCCGCCTCATCGCCTCCATCCCCGCGGCGCTCTCACAGACGGAGCGCGTGTGCGCAAGCGTAAACGTGGCGACCACCCGCGCGGGCATCAACATGAATGCGGTCGCTCTCATGGGACGCGTGGTCAAGGAGACTGCGGCGCGCACCGCCGACGCGGGCGGCATGGGCTGCGCGAAGCTGGTCGTTTTCGCCAACGCCGTGGAGGACAATCCCTTCATGGCCGGGGCGTTTCACGGCGTGGGGGAGCCCGAATGCGTGATCAACGTCGGCGTCTCGGGACCCGGCGTGGTGCACAACGCGCTGCGTTCGGTGCACGGAGCGCCGTTCGACGTGGTTGCCGAGACCATCAAGCGGACCGCTTTCCGCGTCACGCGCATGGGCCAGCTCGTCGCGCAGGAGGCAAGCCGCCGGCTGGGCGTTCCGTTCGGCGTGGTGGACCTCTCGCTCGCGCCGACGCCCGCCGTGGGCGACAGCGTCGCGCGTATCCTCGAGGAGATGGGACTGGAAGTCTGCGGCACGCACGGCACCACGGCCGCCCTGGCGCTTCTCAACGACGCGGTGAAAAAGGGCGGCGTCATGGCCTCCGGCCACGTGGGCGGACTCTCGGGCGCGTTTATCCCCGTCTCGGAGGACGAGGGAATGATCGCGGCCGCCGCCTCGGGCGCCCTGACGATCGATAAGCTCGAGGCCATGACCTGCGTGTGCTCGGTTGGGCTCGACATGATCGCCGTGCCCGGCGATACGCCCGCGGAGACGATCTCGGCCATCATCGCGGACGAAGCGGCCATCGGCGTGGTGAACGGCAAGACCACCGCCGTGCGCATCATCCCCGCGCCGGGGAAAAAGGTCGGGGACGAGGTGGAGTTCGGAGGCCTTCTCGGCCGCGCGCCGGTGATGCCGGTGCATCCGTTCTCGAGCGCGGAATTTATAGAGAGGGGCGGGCGCATCCCCGCGCCGCTGCACAGCCTGAAAAACTAGGGAAACCGACCTGAAAATGGCCGGCGGCCGAAGAGAGAAACGTGCCGGGACTCCCGCTCCCGCGGTGTGTTTTGCGGTGAAAAGGCGAAAAATGAAAAAGGACCGCCGCGCCGGCGTGCCGGCGCGGCGGTCCTTTTTCCCTGTATGGCCGCCGGCGGCGGTGCGGACATCCTGTCCGGGCCGGCGGAATGGCTTTTTCTAAGCGGCGGAAAAATAGGCGGCATGTTTTTGTATTCTCCCGCATAGAATGAAGATCCTGCCCGGGCGGCTCCGCGGCGCCTAGAGGATGTTCGTGAGGCTGAGCTCCTCCATCTCGCTTAGCAGCTCGATCTGCGCGCGGAGCGCGGCGCTGCAGGCGGCGTACTCGCCGCCCGTTTCATTGCTGCGCAGGTACTCGAGCGTTTCCGCGAAGAGCACGCGCACCTGGTCGCTGTCGCTGTGAAAGAGCACGGTATAAAGATACCCGGCGGAGTCCTGCCAGAGCTGGAAGGCCTCTTCGGTCTTTTCGAGCGCGGCGTCGTGGTCGGTCGGCGCGAGCGCCTCCGCCTCCTCCAGCATCGAGACGAGCTGGTCCGTAATGTGGGCGATGCCCAGGGTGTTGAGGTAGCTCACCGCAAAGACCAGCGCCAGGATCGCGAGCGAGATCCAGAGCCGTTTCATCCGGCGGCCTCCTTCCCCAGGAAATAGATCTTCTCCGTCCGGTCGGCCAGGAGGATGAAGACGTCCTCGACTTTTTGAATCCCCCGCTGCAGGAGCTGCGCGCGGACCCAGTCCTCGGTGAAGCCGAGCCGCGTGAGGTTTTCGCGCATGAGGCGGCCGTCGCTCACCACGACGAGCGGGTACCACAGCGGCTGTGTGGAAACCTGCATCTGCCCGGCCGTCACGCTCTGGTGCTCCGGATAGAGGAGCACCGAGATTCGGCCGTTCGTCTCGAGCACCGCGTACTCCACGGTCGAAATGTCCGTGACGTTCTGCATCCGGAGCTCCTCGAGGAGTTCGTCGATGGTGAGCCTTGTGCGGCGCATGGCGTCCTGGCAGAGTTTCCCGTGCTCCACGATCATGGCGGGCTTGCTGCACAGGAGCGCGCGCAGGCGGATGCTTTTCATGGTGAGGACCGACATCGCGGTCGTGAGCGCGAGAAGCGTCACGATGGGTATGATGCCGTTAAAAAGCGGCGTGCCGAAATTCTGCATGGGGACGGACGCCAGATCGGCGATGATGAGCGCGAGCACCAGCTCGGTCGGTTCCAGTTCGCCGACCTGCCGCTTGCCCATGAGCCGAATGCCGATAATGAGCAGCGTGTAGAGGATCACGGTGCGGAAAAAAGCGATAATCACGGAAAACACCCCGGAGAAAGTATTGCCCGGCAGCGCGGAAATATGCCCGAGAAAGCGCTTGTGCTTTTTCGGGCGTGCGTGTATAATCTTGAGTCATTAGGGGGCCTTTTGATATGGAGTTTGCGAAGCTGCACGGACTGGGCAACGACTACATATACATGGACTGCACCGGAGCGCCCGTCAAAAATGCGCCGGCCCTGGCCAGGCTGCTCTCGGCCCTGCACTTCGGCGTCGGTTCCGACGGGCTGATCCTGGTATACCCCTCGCGGCAGGCG
>DAOPLW010000235.1:0-2721 GCA_035391945.1 Oscillospiraceae bacterium
ACTCGAGCGAGAAGCGCTCCGCGAGCGCCGCGCGCAGGGCGGCGGGGACGTTCGTCATCTCATCCACGGAGGTCACGCCCCTGTGGAGCCAGGAGAAGACCTGCCCGGCCCGGAAGGCCGGCTGGCCCATGGTTTTCAGTTCCTCCGTCAGCTCCGGGAGGGTCAGGTCGCGCAGGTCCGTCATACGTTTCTCCTCAGCTTTGCGATGTAAAATCCGTCCGTACCGTGCCGGTGCGGAAGAAGGGTCACCTCTCCCCGCTCCGCCTCGGCGACGGGGAGAGAAAAGGGCTCGGCCGCAAAATCGGGGTGCTCCGCGAGAAAGTTCCGGACGACGTCCCCGTTCTCCCGCGGGAGCAGCGTGCAGGTGGAATAGATAAGCACGCCGCCGGGTTTCACGCAGGAAGAGACGCGGTCTATGATCGCACGCTGCACGCGCGGCAGGCCGGGAAGCGGCCCCGGGTCCTTGTAGCGGATGTCCGGCTTTTTTCGGATGATGCCGAGCCCTGAACACGGCACGTCGGCGATCACCGCGTCGAAGGAGGAAAGAAGACGTTCGTCCGGTTCCCGCGCGTCCATGAGGCGCGTTTCGATGCAGGTCATGCCGAGCCGCACGGCGCCGTTTTCGATGAGCCGGAGCTTGTGCGGATGGATGTCGCAGGCGAGGATGTTCCCCTGCCCCAGAAGATCCGCCGCCGCGGCGAAGCTCTTGCCGCCTGGCGCGGCGCAGGCGTCCAGGACCCGCATACCGGGTCGGAGTCCCGCCGCGGTCACCGCCATGCGCGCCGCCGCGTCCTGCACCCAGAAAAACCCTTCCCGGAAGGCCGCGCGGCTCTCCAGATCCCCGGTGTGGCGAAGGTTGAGCGCGTCCGGCAGAAAGGGATGCGGCTGCGTTTCCACGCCCTCTGAGCGGAGGCTTTCCTCCAACGCGGCAAGGCTGCCGCGCAGCGGATTGCGCTGAATCGTCATGGGCGCCTCGGCATTGTCGGCAGCAAGCAGCGCCTCGGTTTCCTCCGGACCGAAGAGGGCGAGAAATTCCTCCGTCAGCCAGCGCGGATGGCTGTAGCGGACGGATAAGTAGTTGACATAATCATCCTTCGGCACCTCGGGCAGACGGTCCGCGCTCCGCGCGACGCCGCGCAGCACCGCGTTGACGAAGCCCGCCGCGCGCGGATTTTTAACATACCGGCGCGCGAGGGAGACCGATTCGCTCACCGCCGCGCTCTGTGGGATTTTATCCAGAAAACAGAGCTGATAGACCCCGAGGCGCAGGCAGTCGGCCACCTTGTCCTCCATGCGGCGGACGGGCGTGGTGCTGAAGGCGTCCAGGTAGAAGTCGCACAGCGCCTGATTCTGCAGCACGCCGTAGAAGAGCCGCGCGGCCAAGGCGGCCTCCCGGACGTCGAGCGAGGCGGCGGCCTTTTTGAAATAGCCGTCCGACCATGCGCCTCCCCTGCGGAAGACGCCGAGGCCCAGAAGCGCTACCTCACGCGCAGAAGGCGCGGTACTCAATTGCGTCTTCTCCCGCCGGCGAAGATCAGGATGAAACGGAGGAGCTGCGCGATGGAAACGAGAAGCGCCGCCACGTACGTCAGCGCCGCCGCGCGCAGGACCCGGTCCGCCCCGTCGAGTTCCTCGTCGGTGAGGAGCGAGCCGTCATAGAGCGCCGCGACGGCGCGCTTCGAGGCGTTAAACTCCACGGGCAGCGTCACGAGCTGCGCGGCGACGAGGAGCGTGAAGCACAGGATACCGGCCAGAAAGAGCGGCTCGAAGTTCAGGAGCAGGCCCACGATAATGAGGAAAAAGGAGAGCTGGGAGCCGATGTTGGCCACGGGGATAATCGTATTGCGCACAAGGATGGGACGGTAGCCCTCGGCGTACTGCAGCGCGTGGCCCGCCTCGTGGGCGGCCACGCCCACGGCCGCGACGGTCGCGGAACCGTAGACGCTCTCCGAGAGGCGGATGACATTGCCGCGCGGATCGTAATGGTCGGTGAGGCTGCCACGCACGCGCTCGATGGGCACGTCCGTCACGCCCCCGGCCGCGAGCACCCGGCGCGCGGCCTCCGCTCCCGTGAGGCGGTTTTGCGTCGGAACAGAGGCGTAGCGGCGGAAGGTGCTCTGTACCCTGACCTGCGCATAGAGCGCAACGAGGATCGCCGGCACCACCAGCAGAAAATAATAGGAATCAAAAAACATACTCTACCTCCTAGAAGGTCAAGGGGTGTCCCCGCAGGTAATCGACGGCGGCCATGCGTTTCCCGCCTTCGGCCTGAAGGTGCGTAATCACAAGCGTCCGTCCGTCGCCGCAGGCGACGTGGATGCCGGCTTTGTCGGTCTGCAGGACCTCCCCGGCCGGCGCGTTCGTGCGCAGGTTGCCCAGGCGCGTCCCATAGAGCTTGAATTTCACGCCGCCGAGCGTCGCCGTCGCTGTCGGCCATGGCAGAAGGCCGCGCACCTGGTTGTGGATGACGTCCGCACTCTTCGTCCAGTCGACGGGAGACAGGTCCCGCGTAAGCATCGGCGCGCGAGTGGCGAAGGCGTCGTCCTGCGGCGTCCAGGTGACCATGCCCTGCTCCAGCCTGTATACGACCTGGCCGAGGAGCATCGCGCCCAGCGCGGCAAGGCGCGGATAGAGTTCCTCCGAAGTGTCGTTTTCCCCGATGGGGACGGCCGCCTGTTTCATCATATCGCCGGTGTCCATGCCCTCGGCCATCTGCATGAT
>DAOPLW010000236.1:0-2716 GCA_035391945.1 Oscillospiraceae bacterium
CACCGCCGTCTACTGCGTGATCGTGCCGTTCCTCTACTGGGCCGTCGACCGAAAAAAACCACAGGCGCGGCACATCGCCGCGGCGCTCCTCTGCCTGACCGGCGTGGGGCTCGTCTCGCTGCAGGGCGGCTTTTCCATCGCCACGGGCGACCTTCTCACGCTCCTGTGCGGCGTTTTCTACGCGGCGCATATCGTCACCACGAAGCTTTGCACCCGGGCATACGACTTTTCCCTTCTCACCGCGCTGCAGTTTATCACCGTCGCGCTTCTCTCCCTTTTCTCGGCGCTCCTCTTCGACACGGCGCCGCAGTCGGTGCCCGCGGGGACCGTCGGGAGCCTCCTCTACCTCGCGGTCATGGCCACGGCGGCCGCGCTGTGGCTGCAGAGCTTCGGGCAGAAATACACGGCCCCCGCGCAGGCTTCGCTCCTTCTTTCCCTCGAGGCCGTCTTCGGCGTCCTGTGCTCCATGGTCTTTTACGGCGACCGCCTGACGCCGCGCCTGGCGCTTGGCTTTCTCGTCATCTTTCTCTCCGTCCTCACGTCAGCGCGGGGGCTTCCCTCCTTCCGGCACGACAAAAAGGAAAGGGAGGCCTCGGCATGAACGCGGCGCGCGCGCGGGATTTCGGGCTCTCCTTCGGCGTGCTCCCGACAGGAGCGCACAACAGCGTCTCGGACGTCCCCGGCGTCACGGTCGGGCACCGCACCGTGAACGACGGGACGCACCGTACGGGCGTGACGGTGCTCCTGCCCTGCCCGGAGGACCCCTTCACGCATAAGCTGACCGCCGCCTGTCACGTCCTCAACGGTTTCGGGAAGAGCGCCGGCCTCATGCAGATCGCGGAGCTCGGAACGCTCGAGAGCCCCGTCGCGCTCACGAACACCCTCAACGTCGGGCTGGTCTCGGACGCGCTCGTGGAATACCTTGCGCGCCGGAGCGAGGCGGAGGGCGTCCCCCTGCGCTCAGTCAACCCCGTGGTGCTCGAGTGCAACGACGGTACGCTGAGCGACATCCGGCACCGCGCGGTTACGCAGGAGCACGTTTTTTCCGCCATCCGGGACGCCTCGCCGGACTTCTCCGAGGGTGCCGTCGGCGCGGGCCGCGGCATGATCTGCCATGGGCTCAAGGGCGGGATCGGCTCCGCGTCGCGCCTTCTAAGGCTCGGCGGCCGGGACTACACGCTCGGCGTCCTCGTCCTGACGAACCACGGCAAGCTCGAAGATCTGCAGATCGGCGGGGTACCGGTCGGCGCGCGCCTGGCGGACTCGCTCCGGGCGCCCGAGGCGCCGGACAAGGGCTCGTGCATCGTCGTCGCGGCCACCGACCTGCCCCTCTCCTCCCGCCAGCTCGGGCGCGTCGTCCGCCGCGCGGCGGTGGGGCTGCACCGCCTCGGCTCTTACATCGGGCAGGGCAGCGGCGAGGTCTTCCTCGGCTTTTCCACGGCGAACCGCTTTCCCGAGGGGGACGCGCGCGACATCCTGCCGTGCGCGATCCTGAAGGAAGAACGCCTCGACCTCCCCTTCCGCGCGGCGGCGGAGGCCACCGAGGAGGCCGTTCTCAACTCGCTCTTCGCCGCTGAAACCGTCACGGGCTACGACGGCACGGTCGTGCGGTCCCTCCGGGAACTCTGGCGGCCCTGAATACAGAAAAATCCCCGCTCTGCGGCGAAGCCGCAGAGCGGGGATTGCTGTTTCATCGGGGGAATTTCGTTCGCGGCGGCATTCCCGGCCGCCCGACGGGGACGCGGCAAAGCCGCGGGGCGGGGGTCTCCCTTTATCCGATGCAGACGTCGCCCGCCGCATACGCCTCGGGCGACACGTCCCTGTAGAACACGCGCAGGGTGCGCCGCGCCGTCTCGTCGTCGCAGAGGCCCGCACAGGGCAGCGTCAGGATCTGGTAGGGCACGCCATGGACCCTGGAACGCGCCCCGCTGCGCCTGGCGCCGCAGCGCAGATAGAAACGGATGCGCCGCTCGCGGAGCGCGCGGGCCGCCGCATCCGGCGCGGCGTCCGGCCGCTCCGCCTCCAGCACGATCGCCGTCCGGTCCCGGAAGCGTTCACGCAGGCCGTAAAGCGCCCTGGCGCCGGTCCCTCTGCCGCGCAGGCCGCGCAGGACGGCGAAATAGTCCAAAAACACGCAGTCCGGCTTCTCCGGAAGCCCGACGAAAGCGTAAGCGCGCAGCGCGTCCCTTTCATAAAGTCCGAAAACGTTGTAGCCGCCCCGGTCCCAGGCCCGGAGAATGTGCGGCAGCGGCTTTCGCTCGTCGGCCGGGAAATCCGCGCGGAGATGGGTATGGTACACCTCGGCAATGCCTCCGCGCGTGAGTTTTCTCAGTTCCATATCAGGACACCGCGTAGTCCCCGCGAACCAGAAGCTTGACGGTGTCCGCCGTGGCGAAGACGGCGCGGTTTTCGATGGTCGCGAGATAGAGATGGTTCTTTACGAGCGCGGCGCCGCCGGCAATGCTCGAGGCGTCCGTCATGTCGATGAGCCCGGGGGCGCTGTCCGCCACGCAGGTGGCCGTCCCGACGCGCAGAAGCGCCTCGCCCCCCAGCGAGAGCGACACGCTCTGCCCCTTGGCGAGCGTCACAAGGACGAAACCGCTCCCCGGCGCGCTCTCGGCGGTGCCGCCGCCGCTCGTGTCGATGGCCGCGATCTTGGTGTCGATGCTCTCCTGGAGCGCGCTCACCTCCGAACGCATCTGCGTAAGGAGGGAGG
>DAOPLW010000237.1:0-2708 GCA_035391945.1 Oscillospiraceae bacterium
GCAATGAGGATGTTGAAGTTGCAGCTCGTCGGGTCCTGGAGCGGCGTCGTGCGGAAGAGCTTCGCCATGAGCTTTTCCGGGTCCGTGCCGCGCTTGAGGTCGATCGTGAGCTTGAGGCCCGAGAGGTCCGTCTCGTCGCGCATGTCGGCGATTTCGCGCACCTTACCCGTCCGGATGAGATCGGCGACCTTGTCCAGTATCGCCTCCACGGTCGTGGAGTACGGGATTTCAAAGACCTCGATGAGGTTCTGCTCCTTGACGTAGCGCCAGCGGGAGCGCACTTGGAAGGACCCGCGGCCCGTGCGGTAGATTTCGCCCATGGCCGCGCCGTCGTACAAAAGCTCCCCGCCGGTCGGGAAGTCGGGCGCGAGCAGGGTCGAGAGAATGTCGTGCGCCGGATTTTTGAGAAGCGCCGCCGTCGTCCGGCAGACCTCCGCGAGGTTGAATCCGCAGAGGGAGGACGCCATGCCGACCGCGATGCCCGCGTTGGCGGAGACGAGGATGTTCGGGAAAGCCGTCGGCAGGAGCGCGGGCTCCTTCATCGTGCCGTCGTAGTTGTCCACGAAGTCCACGGTGTCGCTGTCGATGTCGCGGAAGATGTCCGCGCAGATGGCGTCGAGCTTGACCTCCGTATAGCGCGCGGCGGCGTAGGCCATATCGCGCGAGTAGACCTTGCCGAAGTTGCCCTTGGAGTCAACGAGCGGGTGCAGCAGCGCCTCGCAGCCGCGCGTGAGGCGCACGAGCGTCTCATAGATGGCGGCGTCGCCGTGCGGGTTTAAGCGCATGGTCTGGCCGACCACGTTGGCCGATTTCGTGCGCTTGCCGGTGAGAAGGCCCATTTTGTACATCGTGTACAGGAGCTTCCGGTGCGAGGGCTTGAAGCCGTCGATCTCCGGAATGGCGCGCGAGACGATGACGCTCATCGCGTAGGGCATGTAATTGGTTTCGAGCGTCTCCACGATGGGCTGCTCCAGGATCTCCGCGCGCAGGCCCTCCACCGATTCCATGCCCTTGCGGCGGGCGGGGGTTTCGTCCGTTTTTGGTTTTCTCTTCGCCAAACCGTTTCCTCCTCGTCGTTTTCTGGGCGAAAAAAGGCGGGCAGCAGCGCCGCTGCCGCCCGCCGGAGACGATTACAGGGAGCGGACCACCCCGGCGCAGCGGGCGCAGAGCGCCGGATGCGCGGCGTCCGTTCCGACGTCCTGCCGGTGGTTCCAGCAGCGGACGCACTTGGGCGCCGCGGAGGGGGCCACGTGAACCGTAAGTCCCGGGAAATCCTCTCCCGCCATGCCGTCCGTTTTGTCTGAAACGTGGACGGCGGAGACGATGAGAAGATCGGTCAGCGGGAAATCCCTGATTGTTTCAAAGCGCCGGGCGGCTTCGGCCGTGAAGGAAAGCGTCACCTCCGCCTCGAGCGACTTGCCGATGGTCTTCGCCGCGCGGGCGGACTCGAGCGCGCGGTTTACGTCCGTGCGCAGGGCCAGAAGGGCCTCCCACCGCGCGGCCTCCTCGTCGGAGAGCGCGAGGGATGGGTCATAAGCAGGCATGTCGTTAAAGAGGACGCTCCCCGCCTCGGCCCCCTGCTGGTGCGGCATGGCCGCCCAGATCTCCTCGGTCGTGAAGGCGAGGAGCGGGGCGAGCATGCGCACAAGGCCGTCGAGGATGCGGTAGATGGCCGTCTGCGCGCTGCGGCGCGCGAGGGACCCGGGCGCCTCGCAGTAGAGCCTGTCCTTCAGGATGTCCAGATAGAGGTTGGACAAATCCACGACGCAGAAATTGTAGATGCCGCGGTAGACCGTGTGGAACTCATAGACGTCGTAAGCCGCGCGGACTTTCTCCACGAGCGCGTTCAGGCGCGAGAGCGCAAAGCGGTCGAGCGCCGTCATTTCGCCGAGCGGGACCTGATCGTCAGGGTCGAAGCCGGAAAGGTTCCCGAGGATATAGCGGCAGGTGTTGCGGATCTTGAGGTAGGCGTCGGAAAGCTGCCGGAGGATCTCCTTGGAAATGCGCATGTCCTGCCGGTAGTCGGCGGAGGAAACCCACAGGCGCAGGATGTCCGCGCCGTAGTCCTTGATGATTTCCTCCGGCGCGACGGCGTTGCCCAGGCTCTTGTGCATCGCCTTGCCCTCGCCGTCCACGGTCCAGCCGTGGGTGACGATCTGGCGGAAGGGCGCCTTGCCGTTGGCCGCGATGGAGGTGAGGAGCGACGACTGGAACCAGCCGCGGTACTGGTCGCCGCCCTCGAGATAGAGGTCCGCGGGGAAGCGCAGCTCCGGCCGCTGCTGAAGGACGCTCGTCTGGGTGGAGCCGGAGTCGAACCAGACGTCCATGATGTCGCTTTCCTTGGTAAATTCCGTGCCGCCGCAATGCTTGCAGACGGTGCCCTCCGGCAGGATCTCGCTCGCGGGACGGGAAAACCAGGCGTTGGAGCCCTCCCGACGGAAGAGATCGCTCACGGCCCGGATGCTCGCTTTGTCGATGTGCTCCTTCCCGCACTTCGCGCAGTAGAAGATCGGGATGGGGACGCCCCACTGGCGCTGGCGGCTGATGCACCAGTCCGCGCGCTCGCGGATCATGGAGACCATGCGCTCCTTGCCCCACTCGGGGTTCCACCACACGCCGTCGCAGGCGTTAACGGCCGCGTCCTTGATCGCGTCCACGGACGCGAACCACTGCTCGGTGGCGCGGTAGATGATGGGCTTCTTGCAACG
>DAOPLW010000238.1:0-2708 GCA_035391945.1 Oscillospiraceae bacterium
GCGCGCGCGGGAGAAGAACGTCGGTTGGCGCATCGATTATTTCATCGTCTCTGAGCGGCTGCGGCCCTACATACAGCGTGCGGAGATTCTCGCCGAGGTACCGGGGAGCGACCACTGCCCGGTCCTCCTGGAACTGGAGGGGGTTTTGTGAAGACCGTCTATCTCGTCGTACCGTGCTACAATGAGGAGGAAGTCCTGCCGGAGACGCACAGACGCCTCTCGGAGAAGCTCGCGGGGCTCGTCGCTTCCGGCGAAGTTTCCCCGGAGAGCCGGATCCTCTTCGTGGACGACGGCAGCCGCGACGGCACCTGGGGACTCATCTCCGGATACGCCGCCGGGGACGGCCGCGTCTGCGGCGTCAAGCTGGCGCACAACCGCGGCCACCAGAACGCGCTTTTGGCGGGCCTCATGACGGCCATGCCGCACTGCGACTGCGCCGTGTCGCTCGACGCGGACCTCCAGGACGACATCGACGCGCTGGACGAATTTCTCACCAAGTTCCGGGCGGGAAACGACGTGGTCTACGGTGTGCGCCGCCGCCGGGACACGGATGGCGCCTTCAAGCGCACCACCGCCGAGGGATTTTACAAGGTCATGGAGAAGCTCGGCGTGGAGGTCGTCTACAACCACGCCGACTACCGCCTCATGAGCCGGCGCGCGCTCGAGGCGCTCTCGGAATACGGCGAGGCGAACCTCTTCCTGCGCGGCATCGTGCCCTCCATCGGCTACAGGAGCGACCGCGTGTATTACGACCGGCACGAGCGCTTCGCCGGGGAATCGAAATACCCGCTGAAAAAAATGCTGGCCTTTGCCGTGGACGGCATCACGAGCTTCAGCGTAAAGCCCTTACGTCTCATTTCGAACCTCGGCATCCTCGTTTCTCTCCTGAGCGTTTTCGGGCTCCTCTACGCGCTTATAAGCTTCCTGTGCGGCGCGGCCGTCCCCGGCTGGACTGCCATCGTCGGCTCCATCTGGCTTTTGGGCGGCATCCAGCTTCTCTGCCTCGGGGTCGTGGGCACCTACGTCGGAAAGATCTACAGCGAGACCAAGGGCCGCCCGCGCTACCGCATCGAGGAGATCGCGGGGAAGCTGTAAGGCCGGATTGCTGGCTCTTTTGCGTTGCCGTGGTACGATTTTCCCCAAAGGGGGAATCGGCATGGAGGAGAAAATGCAGAAGCGGCAAAACGGAGGCCGCGCGATGGCGGTGATCTTCCGCGTTCCGGGTGTCGGGGCGCCGTTGCCGGAAGAAGAATAAAAAACCGGGGAGTCGCCAGAAGGCGGCTCCCCGGTTTTGCGATTCTGAGGCAGAGTGGGACGCGGCTGTCAGGCGCCCTCCCCGTACCGCCTCGCGGCCAGGCCGAAGAGCGGCACCGCGGCAAGTTCCATCGCCACCGAGAAAATGACCATCCGGACGGGCGAGGCGTCGTAGAGCGCGCCCATGAGCCAGCTGCCGAGAAACCAGCACACGCCGAAGCTGGTCTGAAAGACGCCGAAGCCGGTGCTGCGGCTCTGCTTGGGGACCAGCGTCGTGACGGCGGCCTTGAGGATGGACTCCTGCGCGCCCATGCCGACGCCCCAGAGCGCCACGCCGAGGAAGAGCGCCCACCGGGCGTCCAGGAGAAAAATAAAGACGGCGAAGGGGGCGGAGAGAAGCGTCGAGAGCATCAGAACCCTAACGCCGCGCCGGTCGTAAAGCCAGCCGAAGAAGAGCGCGGAAAAGGCGTCCACGACCATCGCCCCCGCGTAAAGGAGGGGCAGCGCGTCCGAAGCGATCAGGCCGCTTCGGGCGGTGTGGAGCGTAATGAGCGTGAAATCGAGAAAGCCGAAGGCGAAAAAGCCGATGGCCGCGAGATAGAAGAGAAACGCGCGGTTCATATGGAACGGAGGAGCCGGATCTTTCGGTTCCGGTTCGAACGATTCCGGGTCGGGAAACTTCCGCTTCGCCGTCAGAAGGAGCGCGATGGTGACGACGGCCGGGATGCCGAGGACCGCAAAGCAGAGCGCATAATTGGAGAAGGTGTCGCCGCCCTTCCGGACGAGCAGGACCAGAAACAGAATGACCGGGCCGAGAAAAGCGCCGAGCTGGTCGAGAAATTCCTGTAGCGCGAAGCTTTTGCCCACGCCGGTGCGCGCGGCGGCAAAGGACAGAAGCGTATCCTTCGCCGGCTTTTTCACGGCCTTGGCCGCCCGCTCCAAAATGACGAGCGCGCAGGCAAGGATCCACCCGCCCCGGGGCACGAGCGCGAGCGCCGGAATGGCGAGCACGTCCACGGTATAGCCGACGACCGTGAGCGTCCAGTACCGCTTCGTTTTGTCTGCGAGGATACCGGTAAGAAGGCGCAGAGAGTAGCCGACGAGCTCTCCGAGGCCGGAGACGAAGCTAATGACCGCCGCCGAGGCACCCGCGAGGCTCAGATAATCGCCGAGGATGCTGCGCGCGCCCTCGTGGGTCATATCGGAGAAAAGACTTACCACGCCCATGAGGACGATGAAAGTCAGAGCGGCTTTCCCAATGGAATTGCTCTTTTTTTTCACTGTGATCGCTTCCCAATGTCCAGACGGCCGCCCGGAGGTCCTTCTCCGGGCGGCACAATCCTGTTTAGTCGATGGAATCCGGCACGGCCGGGGGGGCGGGCAGGCCGCCCCGGAGTTTCAGCTCCTGCCACTGCTCCTTGGTGATGAGAAGCTGGCGGGGTTTCGAGCCCTCG
>DAOPLW010000239.1:0-2705 GCA_035391945.1 Oscillospiraceae bacterium
CTGTTCAGGTCCACAAGCGTATAAGCGTAGCTGCCCTTGGAACGGTTCTGCAGGTTCTCGATGTTCAGGCCCGCCGCCGAGAGAACGGCCATGATGGAGGCGAGCATGTTCGGCACGTTCCGGTGGATGATGCCCAGCCGTACCGCGCCGCTGCGCTCGAGGTAGACGTTCGGCAGGTTCACGGCGTTCTGGATGTTGCCGTTTTCAAGATAATCGCGCAGCTGCCGCGCGGCCATGACCGCGCAGTTCTCCTCGCTTTCCGGGCTCGACGCGCCCAGGTGCGGGATGGCGACCACGTGCGGCACGAGCGCCACCTTGCTGTTCGGGAAGTCCGTCACGTAGCAGGCGACCTTGGCGCGGTCGAGGGCCGCAATCATCGCGTCGTCGCAAACGAGCTCGCCGCGCGCCAGGTTGATGACGCGCACCTGGTCCCTCATGAGGGAGATGGCCTTTTCATTGATCGTGTGGCGCGTGCTGTCGTTAAGCGGCAGGTGGAGCGTGATATAATCCGCCCTGCGGAAGAGAGAGTCGAGGTCCGTGACGCGGTGCACGGCCCGCGAGAGGGAGAGCGCGCTCTCCACGGAGAGATAGGGGTCGTAGCCGAGGACGTCCATCCCGAGCTTCGTGGCGATATTCGCCACGCGAACGCCCACCGCGCCGAGGCCGAGAACGGCGAGGGTCTTGCCCTCGAGCTCGGGGCCGACGAAGGCGCTCTTGCCCTTCTCCACGGCGTCCGCCACATCCGCGCCCGCCCGGGCCTGCTCACAGACCCATGTGTTGCCGGCGACGACGTTGCGCGAAGCGAGGAGCAGCGCGCAGACCACCAGCTCCTTGACGGCGTTGGCGTTGGCGCCGGGGGTGTTGAAGACCACAACGCCGCACTCCGAGCAGCGGTCGACGGGGATGTTGTTGACGCCCGCGCCCGCGCGCGCGATGGCGCGCAGGGAGGGCGGAAACTGATAGGAGAGCAGATCCGCCGAGCGGACGAGGATGCCGTCCGGATCGGCCGCGCCGTCGTTGATGGTAAAACGCTCCGGCGGCAGCTTTTCGAGGCCCGCCGGGGCGATCTTGTTTTTCGTCTGGATGGTAAACATGCCGTTTCCCCTTCCTTTCTCCCAGCACGGGGCGCGGGATCGTCCGCCCCGGCTATGTACGTTCCGCTTCCGCCCGGCGCCGCGGACGCCTCAGGCGTTTTTCCGGTCGAAGGCGCGGATAAAATCCGCCAGGCGCTCGGCACCCTCCGCGGGCATGGCGTTATACACCGAGGCGCGCATGCCGCCGACGAGGCGGTGGCCCTTGACGCCTGAGAAGCCGGCCGCCTGCGCCTCCTTGACGAACCGCGCGTCGAGTTCCTCGCTCCCGCTGCGGAAAACCACGTTCATCCGGCTGCGGTCCTCCGCGGCGACGGGCGCTGTAAACAGCCGGCTCCCGTCGACGGCGTCGTAGAGCGCGCCGGAGCGGATCAGGCTGCGGCGCTCCATCTCACGGACGCCCCCCTGCTCCTCCAGCCATTCGAGCACGAGGCCGAGGATATAGATGTTGTAGCAGGGCGGGGTGTTGTACATAGAGTCGTCGGCGGCGAGCTGCGCGTAGTCGAGCATGACGGGGGTGTTCGCGGGCGGTTTCTGCAAAAAATCGTCGCGGATGAGGGCGACCGTCAGACCCGCGCCGGCCATGTTTTTCTGCGCGCCGGCGTAGATGAGGGCGTAGCGGCCGACATCCACGGGCCGGGAGAGGATGTTCGAAGACATGTCGCAGCAGAGCGGCGCCTTCGTCTCGGGAATATAGTTCCACTCGCTGCCGAAGATGGTGTTGTTGGCGCAGTAGTGGAGGTAGGAGGGGGTTTCCGAAAAACGCAGCTCCTCCTGCTTCGGGATGCGCGTGTAGGTGCCCACGTCCGAGGCGATGTGGACCGCTCCGAACTTCCGGGCCTCTTTTGCGGCCTTGCCGGAGAAATTGCCGGTCACGACATAGTCGGCGGAGCCGGTGCGGGGCATGAAATTGAGCGGGAGCATGGCGAACTGCGTCGTCGCGCCGCCCTGCAAAAACAGGATGCGGTAGTTCTCCGGTACGGAGAGGATCCGGCGGAAGCGTGATTTCGCGTCCTCAAAGATGGAGAGAAACTCCTTGCTGCGGTGGCTCATCTCCATGACGGACATGCCGGTCCCATGCCAATCGGTCATTTCGGCCGCGGCCCTTTCCAGAACAGGCAGCGGAAGCATGGACGGCCCAGCCGCAAAATTAAAAACGCGCCCCATGGCGGCACCTCCGAAACAAGTGTTTTTGTGCTGTGGATATGGAGACATTATAGTCGCCCGGACGCCCGCGTGTCAAGGCTTCGGCGGTTTTCGCGCATTGTGTACAACGAACGGGAAGTGCGCGTGCGTTCCTTTTATGGAAAACCGCCCGCCGGCCAGACGCGGCCGCGCCCGCGCGCGCCGGTATACCGGAGGATCGCTTCCGGGCGGGAAAAAAGAGGACGCCGCTCAAACGGGCGGCGTCCTCTTTTTTGTTTCCTATGAATCTCAGCCTGCGGCTTTCGCCCTGGCCAGGGCCTCGGCATCCTGCTGACGCTTCTGCTCGATGGCCTCTTCCAACATCATTTCCTTGACTTTCATGAGGCGGGTGATGTTGCCGCGCTCATTTTCGTCGAGCTTCATGGAGATATAGCGGATGCCCGTCTCCATGTTCGGGATCATGACGTA
>DAOPLW010000240.1:0-2672 GCA_035391945.1 Oscillospiraceae bacterium
CGTGGAGATACTGGGAGAAACCGGGGATCTTGAGCTCGCCCGTGACGGCGGGCGCGGCCGGATCGGAGAGGTCGAGAACGAAGAGCGGGTCGGTCTGCTCGTAGGTCACCACATACCCCGTCGCGCCCGAGAAGCGCACGGACTGGATCGTCTCGCCCTCCGCCAGGCCCGTCACCGCGCCCGCGAGGCTCAGATCGTCGTTCAGGACGTAGACCCCGTTTACTTCTTCGCCGTTTTCGTCATAGCTCGTGACTGCGGCGCGCAGGTGTCCGTCGTACTCGTCCATGCTGTACTGGCCCAGAAGCCAGCCGTCGATTTCACCCGTCGCGGCAAGCGTGAGGTCGGTGCCGTCCACCGCGAGCCGGTAGAGGGTCGTTTTGGTCCGGCCCTCGTCCGCGCCCACCGCGGCGTCCTCGTTCACGGTTTCCGTCAGAATGCGGATGGGCCCCCACTGGTACTCCGTGTGGGCGATATAGAGGTTCGCCTGGCTCATATAGACCGTTCCGCCCGCGCCGAGAATCGTCACGGGCTCGCAGGGCACGGCGTCCGAGACGTCGAACGCGCCGGCCAGGAGGTAGCTCGCGTCGGTGCTCTGCGGACAGTAGGCGATCTTCTCCGGCGCGATGTAGGTGACCGCGTCGCCCGCGGCCGTGTCGCGATAGGCGGGCAGGATGTCCTCGTCCTCCGCGCCGTCGGCGATGTTGTAGAGAGAACGCTGGTTGACGAAGTAGACGATGTCACCCACCATGCGGGTGGTGAGATTCGAGCCTTCGATCTCCACGCTGCGCGCGAGCACCGGATTGCTTCGGTCGGCGATGTCGTACACCGCATAGGCCGTGTAGCTCCTGCCCGGCCGCCAGATCACGCAGGTTGCCGCCTGTGCGCTCTCCGCGTCGTCGGTGCCGTCCTTCGTGTCGAACGTCTCATACTGATAATACTGGTAGACGGCCACGAGCCGGTCGCCCCGCACGTACATCTCGCTCACCCAGGCGTTTTCCGGCAGTTCGATGCGCGAAAGGGATTCCATGTCCGCGCCGTCGGCCTTCACGATGGCGATG
The DNA here is from genome assembly GCA_035391945.1 of Oscillospiraceae bacterium. Lineage (GTDB taxonomy): Bacteria > Bacillota > Clostridia > Oscillospirales > Oscillospiraceae > DAOPLW01. The sequence goes on from DAOPLW010000240.1 coordinate 1,059, forward strand.
CTGCGGTAATCGGAGACATAGAGGTACGTCCCGTCCGTCTTGATGATGTCGCCCTCGTCCACGCCCGAAACCTGGCTGTTGGTCTGGGAGTAGTCCCCTCCGGATGTGGTTTCGCCGGTCCCCTGCACGGCCGCGGGCACTTCGGCGGCGGCCGCATCCCCGTCGTCGGCGGCGGTGCTCTTTTCGCCGTTAAAGACGACGTCTTCGCGGAGCGCCGAGGAATAGCTGGAAAAGACGCTGCGCGCCTCAAGGAGCGCCCTGAGGTCCTCCATGCTGCCGACGGACGGCAGCGCGTCGCCCGTGAGCGTTTGGACCCCGGCGGGCTCTCCGGACGGCTCCGACGAAGGCGGTGCGTCGGCGACGGCGGTGCAGGCCGTAAGAAGCAGCGCGGCAAGCAGGCACAAAGAAAGGATCCGCTTCATCCGAAATTCCTCCTCATTTGGTTTTGTCTTTTTGGACGCAGCCACAGGGAAAAAGTTCCGGGAAGCGCGGCGTTTCCCCGGAGAAACAGCAAAGAGGGCCCGGAGCAAACGCTCCGGGCCCGTCTTTTCCTGCTTTGCCGCGGGAGCCCCGCCTGTTTCCGCCGGGTCCGCGCGCAGGTTTCTCCCCCCTGGCCGGAGGGTCCCCGCCCGCTTCGGAAGCGCCCCGTGGCGCCCGTTTATTCCCCGGGTTCCCCGTCCTTCAGGTCCGCCGCGGTGAGGGTCATGAGGTCCTCCTTCGTGGGCTTCTCCATGGCGGCCACGCGGTCGGACTGCCGCGCGACGGCCTTTTCAAAGATATTGCGCACGTCGCGGGCGTTGCCGAAGTTCTCGTCGCGCTCCTCGTAGAGCCGGAAAAAGAGGTCCCGCGCGTAAGCCTCCGCCTCCGCGTCCGGGGTGTACTCGTTCTTTTTACACATGGATTCAAAGATGGTGAAAAGCTCCTCGCCCGTATAGTCCTCGAAATAGAAATACTTGTTGAAGCGGGATTCGAGGCCCGGATTGGAGGAGATGAATTTTCCCATGAGCGCGGTATACCCCGCGACGATGACGACCAGGTCCTTCCGGTTGTCCTCCATGCCCTTGAGGAGTACCTCGATGGCCTCCTTGCCGAAATCGTTGGCGTTCTCCTGGTTCGCGAGCGCGTAGGCCTCGTCGATAAAGAGCACGCCGCCGAGCGCGCTCTTTAGGACCTCGCTCGTCTTGAGGGCGGTCTGCCCCACATAGCCCGCGACGAGCCCCGAGCGGTCCACCTCGACGAGCTGCCCCTTCGAGAGCACGCCGATCGCGCGGTAGATCTGCGCGAGCAGGCGCGCCACGGTGGTCTTGCCCGTGCCGGGGTTTCCCATGAAAACCAGGTGCAGCGAGAGCGGCGGCACGGCCAGTCCGCACTCCTCGCGGAGCTTCCGCACCCGCACAAGGTTGACGAGGCTCTTGACGTCCCGCTTGATTTTCGCAAGTCCGCACAGGTCGTCGAGCTCCGCAAGGAGCGTCTCGAGGTCGGGCGGTGGCGTCTCCTCCGTCGCCTGCGTCGGCTCGGCGGCGGGCTCGGACGGATTCCCGGTCGCGGCGGCGCTCTTCGGCGCTTCCCCGGCGCTCTTCGGCGCGCCGCAGAGCGCCGGGGAAGCGCCGAAGA
>DAOPLW010000241.1:0-2667 GCA_035391945.1 Oscillospiraceae bacterium
CACGACGCTGGATATCGACAGTCGTTCCCACGTCTGCCTTATCGGCTCCTACGTAGCCGAGACGCTCTTCGGCTACGCGGACCCCGTGGGTGAGACCGTCTACTACAACGGCACGCCGCTCACCGTCATCGGCGTCTATTACCAGAAAGACGGCAGTGCCGAGGAGTCCATGGACGACATGCTCGTCATGCCCTACTCCCTCAATCGCTCCATCCTGCAAACCTCCAGCATCACCACCTATGTCGTGAAGGTCACGCAGTCCGACTACATGGATACGGTCATGGCAGAACTGGAATACTTTCTCGACGACACCATCGACACCTATACCGGTACCTACGAACTGGAAAACGGGAACTCCGCCCTGAGCGAAAGCGACGAGGAAACCGCCTCCCTGAGCATGGTCCTCGGCGGTATCGCCGGCATCGCGCTTCTCGTCGGCGGCATCGGCATCATGAACATCATGCTTGTCACCGTCACCGAGCGGACGCGCGAGATCGGCATTAAGAAGGCCATCGGCGCACCGCGCAGCGTCATTATCACGCAGTTCCTCGTGGAATCGAGCGTTCTCTCCGCGCTGGGCGGTATCATCGGTATCCTCTTCGGATTCGGGGCGTCGCTGATTCTGGGCAAGGCGATCTATGACCTGATTCTGATGCCGAGCCTCTTCATCACCTTGGGCGCGTTCCTGTTCTCCATTGTCATCGGCATCGGTTTCGGTCTATACCCCGCCGTCAAGGCCAGCGGCCTGCAGCCCGTGGAAGCTCTGCGGGCGGAATAAAAAATGAGGAGATGGATGATCGACATGAAAAAACGACTTTCCGCCCTGCTGCTCTCCTGCGCGCTGCTGCTGGGCCTCTGGATCCCCGGCGCGGCCGCCGCGGATTTCACCGATATTTCCGACCAGACGACCGCCGAGGCCGCCGCGGTGCTCTCGAGCCTCGGCATCGTTTCCGGAGATGGTTCCGGCAGCTTTTATCCCAATGAGACGCTCACCCGCGCGCAGTTTTCCAAAATGGTCGTGCTCGTGGCCGGCCTGGCCGACGAGGTCGCCGCCGCCGCGCGCCAAACCAGCTTTTCGGATGTGACGAGCCGTCACTGGGCAGCAGGTTATGTAAACCTCGCACACAGCAACGGCTATATCATGGGCGACGGCGCCGGCCTCTTCCACCCGGAGGAAGCCATCACCTACGGACAGGCCGTTACGGTGCTCCTGCGCATTCTCGGCTACACGTCTTCGGAAATCGGCAGCTACTGGCCCGCCGATTATGTCTCCGCCGCCGAGCGCCTCGGGCTCAGTGATGGCGTGACCTCCTCCGCCTATGACACCATTACGCGCGGCGAGGCCGCGATCCTGTTGTGCAATCTTCTGCGCGCGGATACGGCCGCGGGCAAATCCTACGCCTCGACGATCGCCGCCTCCACGGTCGAGGATGCGCTGGTGCTCTCGGTGGGTGAGAGCGGCGCCTCGGTCTACGCGAACGGGGAGACGGCCACCTATACGCAGGAATACACCGTGCCCACCGCGATCCTCGGCCTGCGCGGCACGCTGCTGCTCAATTCCTCGGGCGAAGTTGCCGGCTTCGTGCCGGACGGCGGCAAGGTGGTCAACGTGACTGTCTCCGCCGTGACGGCAGCCTCCATCACGGGGACGAGCGGGGTCAAATACGCGATTCCTTCCTCCGCTTCGCTGATCGCAAGCGGTTCGCGTTCCTCTTTTGAACTGGGCTACGCCTCGCTCACCGTGGGCGCGACCGTACGGCTCTTTTACAGCGACGCCGGGCAGGTCGACCTCGTTTACCTGCCCTCTTCCACCGGGGACGCGGTCGTGGCAAAGACGAGTACGCCCAATACGTCCTTTGCAAGCGCCTTCGGGCTGACGGTCGGCAGCTACTCGATCGTGAAAAACGGCGCCACCGTCTCGGCCTCCTCGCTCGCGCAGTACGATGTGGCGACTTACGATGCGGCCACAAACAGCCTTCTCGTCTCCGATTTCAAACTCACCGGCTATTACGCCGGCGCCTACCCCAGCGCCTCCTCCCCCTCCGAGATCACGCTCTTCGGACATACCTTCGAAGTGACTGACGCCGCGCGGGAGGCTCTTGCCGGCTATAGCATCGGCAGCCGCATCACGGTGCTCCTGACCGCGGACTTCCGGGTCGCGGCCGTTTACAGCGCCACCACCTTGCAGGCGGACTCCCCCATCGGCGTCCTCACGAGCGTGAGCGGTTCGACGGGCAAGATCACCCTCACGAACGGGCTGACCCTCTCCGGCGCGCTTACGAACAGCTCTCTCTCATCCTCTGCCCTTGTCGGCAGCCTCGTGAACGTGTCGAGCGGCTCCTCGGGTCTCACCCTCTCCGCCCTTTCCTATGGGAGCAACACTGGAAAACTGAACGTCGCCGCCGGAACTATCGGCAGCGCCTCTGTGGCCGGGAGCGTGAAGCTCTATGAACGCGCGGGAAATAGCGTCGTAACCGAGATTGCCCTGGACGACATCCTCGTCTCCACCGTTGCCGCTTCCGACATCGACTATGTCCGCTATAACAGCGCGGGAGAGGCGGACCTCATATTGCTTAATGACGCGACCGGGGACGCCTATACCTACGGTCTCGCCGTCGCGGGAGAACAGAATAGCGGCTCCGGCGCGACGGCCGCCACCCACTATCC
>DAOPLW010000242.1:0-2656 GCA_035391945.1 Oscillospiraceae bacterium
CCGGAAACCCCCTGTCCGTTGCCCAAAGGATCGGAGACGGCCTTGCCGCGAAGGGGCACACGGTCCGCCTCGAGCGGGTCACTGCCCTGAGCGACGACCCGCGCGCCCAGGGCGGAAATCAGCTCAAAGACGCCCCCGATCCGAGTCCCTATGACGCGCTCATTTTCGGCGCGCCCGTATGGGGCTTCTCGCTCTCCTCCGTCATGAAGGATTATCTGGCGCAGATCCCTCCCATTGAGGGGATCAAAACGGGCTGCTTCGTCACCCAGCACTTCGCCTCCCCCTGGATGGGCGGGAACCGGGCGGTCGGCCAGATGAAAAAAGCCTGCGCCGACAAGGGCGCCGCGGTGTTTGCAGCGGGCGTGGTCAACTGGTCCGGCAAAGAGAGGGAAAATCAGATTGCAAAACTTGTCGAAACGATGGCGCGGCTTTAGCTCCGCCTGGGAAAGGGACGTCCGGATAAAACAGCCCGATCCTTTTCCTCCGCCCGCATCCCGTGCCGACGGCCTGCGGGCTGCTTCCGGCGGCCCCGCTGCACATTGCCCCTTTTCTCCTATCAATCAATGCCGCGCAGTTCAACAGTTTAACTGCGCGGCATTTCATATTTTGAGGAGTGGAACAGAATATCTCCCTCCGTCACTGCAACCTGATTATCATGAGCGAAGCTCCGCAGGCTCCGCTGAGCAGCGTCGCGGCTCCGACCAGCACCGGCGCGAACATCTGCAGGGAAATCGTTTCTCCCGGCGACAGGTATACCTCAATTTCGTTCTTATAGTTTGACAGGGAAACGGCGGGCGTGATCGTGGACGCCGTATTGGCCGATCCGTTGAGCATAATGCGGGAACCGAGCAAAAGAGAAACGGTTGTATTGATATGATAGGAAATGCGGTAGTACCCGTAATCCGTCACCGAAAAAATCGTATTCGCCGCATTGACGGTAATATCTCCAGACATAATCTGATAATTTGGAAGCGGGATAGGCGTTCCCGCTGCGAGGACGGTTATGATTGGCCCCTGAGTGTTCGCGGCATAGGCGGCGGTGGCCGTAATATTTGGTCCCGGCAAACCGTCCGCGCCGGTCGCGCCGGTCGCGCCGGTGTCTCCTGTCGCGCCGGTATCCCCAGTGGCTCCGGCTTCGCCGGTGGCGCCTGTAGCGCCGGTATCGGGCCCGCCCGGCCCGACGGGTCCCACGGGGCCGACCGGACCGCCGGGACCGAAAGGCCCCCGGGCGCAGTCGGTCCGCCGGGGCCGCCGGGGCGCTCCTGCGCCGCCGCGTTTCAGGGACCCGAGGATTTTTGCCGGAAGTCCGGCTGCCCGATGCCGTGGAACGACGTGAAATGCCCCTCCTGCCGTGTCCCGAAGCTTTTTTCCGACCGGATGAAGGTCAGCCTGCCGTGCGGAAAGTGCTTTCTGGCCAGCTTTCTCGTTGCCCTCCGGACGATCAAGCAGAGTACAATACGGCTTCCATTCATCTGCAGACCGTTGCCGACGGGCATAGGAAGAATGTTTTCAGCTACCATTCGCCCCTGTGCAGGCAGAGTCCGGCCTTCACGGCTTCCGCCTGTGACATTCCGGGTTCGACCCAAAAGAGCAACTTTGTACAGCTTATGCTGATTCTGGAATGCCCGGATTGCGTCATAGCCGGACCGTCCTTCCTGATTATGGTTGAAATTTGAGGAAGCGCAGTAAAAATATCTTTGCTTTATAAGCATGAAAAACCCGCTTAGAAATATATCTAAGCGGGTTTCCATCGGCGGAGACAAGCGGGGTCGGACCGCCGGCCTCCTCCACGCCGTATGGGCGCTCTCCCAAAGCCCATCGGTTACATATCCCCGTGAATGGACCCGGGAGATGCGTTTCCATGCGCGGGAGAGCTTGTTTCAGGCAAACTTATCGGGAAAGCAGGTTATAGAGCACCTGCGCCATCTGGGAGCGGGTGGAGCCGCCCAGCGGGTCGAGCTTCCCGCCGCTGCCGGACACGATACCGGCCGCAACCAATGTTTCCATCGCCGCTTCGGCGTAATCCGAGATCATGCCGGCGTCTCCGAAATCCGTAAGGGCCGCGGAGCCGTCCGCTTCCGGCAGTTCGCCAAGGACGTTCAGCGCCCGGTAGAGAAGCGTAAACATGTCCTGCCGCGTGATCTCCTGCTCCGGCGCAAAGAGGTTATTGCCGACGCCGTTGGAGATCTCCAACCGCTTCGCCGCCGCGAGATAGCCTGTGTAATACGTGTCGCCCGCGTCGGAAAAGTTGTCCGCAGGATCCTCGTCGGCCCCGATCCCGTACGCGCGCATGAGCATGACGATGAACTCTCCGCGCGTGAGCGCCGCGTCCGGACTGAATCTGCCGCCGCCGGTGCCGGCCGTGATCCCGCGCGCGGCGCAGAAGCCGACCGCGTCATGATACCAGGCTTCCGCCGCCACGTCGTCGAACGCCACTTTGGAATATCCGACCGCGTAGACGGAGAAGTGCGTCGTCGTGAAGCGCACCGTTCCCGTTTCGGAATCGTACCTTCCGCGCACCGTGTTCAGCGCGCCGGAATCGTCTATATAGTATACGACCACGGCGTTCGGGTCTTCCCCGCTTTGCAGGGTGTAGGGGATGGAGACGGTTGCCGTGCCGCCAAAGTCCGTGATCTGTGTGTCGCCCGCCGTCAGG
>DAOPLW010000243.1:0-2653 GCA_035391945.1 Oscillospiraceae bacterium
CGACTGAAGCATTCATGGCGGTTTTGAAGCTTGACGAATAGGACCCACCCGGAAGGAGGGACCCAACATGCGAAACCTGTTTGCGGCGCTTGTCGCCGCGTTGCTGCTTGGACTTTCCGCCTGCGGCGGAGAGACGACGGTGTCGCCGTCGCCCTCCCCCACGGAGACCGAATCGCCCTCGCCGTCCCCGACGGAGACGGCGGAGGCGTCGCCGTCTCCATCTCCGTCGGAGGCCGTTTCACTGGATTTCGACGACATCACCTATAAGGTTTACGAAGAGACCTTCAAGGATGAGGACGGCAATCCCATCCTGCACGTCTACTATGAGGTGCCCCAGTTTTCCTCGGCCAAGCGGGGCTCCGCCCAGCAGAAGATCAACAGCTTCTACGAGGATCAGCTCGCCTATGCCGTTTCCTACGCGCAGGGGGAGCTGCACGACTATGCCGATTCCTACGCCGAGGACAGCCATCTTGCGGCGGCGGAATATTACGAGGATGAGATCCACATCACCTGCCGCTACCGGGACGACGGCGTCATCTGCTTTACGCGGGAGTACTACAATTACTTCGGCGGCGCGCATGCCAACGAGCTGCGCGTGGGGGACACCTTCAGCCTGGACACCGGCGCGCGCCTGACGGCTTCCCATATCTTCACGGTGAGCGAGGAGGTCTACCGCCCCATGCTCCTGGGCTATATGGAGAGCCAGGTGCGCGAAATGGGCGAGTGGCTCTACGACACGAATATGGACACCATCGACGCCAGCTTCGACCCGGACAACTTTTATCTGCGCGAGGACGGGCTGGTGTTTTTCTTCCAGCCCTCCGACGTCGCGCCCTATGCGGCGGGCATCGTGGAGTTCTCCGTGACCTTCGACAAGCTGGCAAGCTACCTCATCGCGCCGCTTTCCGGCTCTCCGGCGCCGGCCGCGCCGCAGGTGGTGACCGAGCAGAGCAGCTACGTCCACAAGAATGCCTCCGGGCAGGCGCTTTCCACCATGCGCGCCGAGCTCCCGCGCATCAGAAACGCGGAGGCGGGCGGCGCCTATGACCGCATCAACGGTTACTACGACGACCTGCGCCGCGGGCTGGAGCTGCGCTGCGATCAGCTCACCTCGGGCGGCGGCGTAACGGAAGCGCTGCCCTCCCTGACGGCGGTGCTCGAAAAGCAGGAGGTGACGGGGGGCGTCCTCTCCGTAATGCACAGCGAGGAGACCGCCGCGGGCGCGGCCGTTTACCGCAATCTGAAATCCGCCTGCTTCGACCTCACGAGCGGCGCGCAGCTCTATCTGGACAATGTGTTCACGGTGGGCCGGGAGACCTATATGGCGCGCCTGCTGCCCTATGTGGTGGACGCGGCGATGGAGCGCGTGGACGAGGAATTCCGCGACGCCCAGCGCGAGGCGGTCACGACGCGGCTGGAAACCTGGGAGAACCAGGACCAGGTCGACAACTTCTACCTGACGGACACGGAGCTCATTCTGGTCTTTGACGGCTACGCCGTTTTTGGCGCCAGCGTGGACCCCCTGACGGTGACGATCCCGCTTTCGGACCTCGCGGACATCTATCTGCCGTGGTGACGCGGGAGGAGACCGTCCGCATCGGCGGCCTTTCGTCGGAGGGCGCGGGCGTGGCGAGGCTCCCGGACGGCATGGCGGTCTTTGTTCCGTGCGCGCTGCCGGGAGAGCGCTGCCGCGTGCGCGTGGAGCACGTCGGGCGGCGCGCCGCCCACGCCGTGCTTCTGGAGGTGCTTGAGGCCTCGCCGCACCGGATCGCGCCGGACTGCCCGCATTTCGGCGTCTGCGGCGGCTGCGCTTTCCGGCATATGGACTACGAAGGCGAGTGCGAGGCCAAGCGCGCGCGCGTGGAGGAGGCGCTGCGCCGCATCGGCGGCGCCGACGTGCGCGTAGAGGAGTTCCTCGCGGTGGAGGAGACGGAGCGGTACCGCAATAAGGCGCAATATCCGGTCGGCCCCGAGGGCCCCGGCTTTTACCGCGCCGGAAGCCACGCGGTCGTGCCCGTTTCCGACTGCCGGCTCCTGCCGGAGGCGGTAAACGCCGCCGCCGGAGCGGTCGGCAAATGGATGGCGCGCTACGACGTGTCTCCTTACGACGAAAAAAACGGAACGGGCCTCCTCCGGCATGTCTACGCCCGGCACGGGAAAGCGGGGGAGACGCTCGTGTGCCTCGTGACCGCCGGGGCGGGCCTCCCGCACCGGGACGCGCTCTGCCAGATGCTCAGGGCCGCCGTACCGGGGCTCATCGGCGTGGTGCAGAACGTCAACCGGGAAAAGACGAACGTGATCCTGGGGCCGGCGTACCGCACGGTGTGGGGTGAGGACCATTTAACAGACGACCTGTGCGGAAAGCGCTTTCGGCTTTCCGTACCGTCTTTTTATCAGGTGAACCGGAGGCAGACCGAGCGCCTTTACGCGAAGGTGCTCGAATATGCCGCCCTCACGGGGGAGGAGACGGTGCTCGACCTCTACTGCGGCATCGGGACCATCACGCTCTGCCTCGCGGGAGGGGCGAAATGCGCCGTGGGCGCGGAGATCGTTCCGGCGGCCGTGCGGGACGCGGAGGAAAACGCGCGCCGGAACGGCGTCACGAACGCCCGTTTTCTCTGCGCGGACGCCGCCGAGGCGGCCGCGCGTCTTG
>DAOPLW010000244.1:0-2653 GCA_035391945.1 Oscillospiraceae bacterium
TGGCGCCGCGCGCGCTCGAACTCGCGGTTCCCCGCGCTCGTCTCCTCGACGCACTTGAGGTAGGCCGCGAGCTTGTCCGCCGCGCGGACGAGTTCTTCCGTCTCCCCGTCCGGTTCCGTGAGAAGCGGCGCGTAGGCGGGCCTGAGCTCCTCCGGGAGCATTGAGAGGAGTTTTCCCGCGGCCACGTCCTCCACGCCCGCGTAGGCGCTGCGGATGGCGGGGTTAAAGTATTTGACCGGCGTGGGGAGGTCCCCCGTGAGGATCTCCGGCGCGTCATGATAGAGCGCCGCCGCGGCCACCCGCCCGGGATCGGCCTCGCCGCCGCAGACGTCCCTGCGGATGACCGCCAGCGCGTGCGCGAGGACGGCCACCATGTGCGAGTGCTCCTGCACGTTCTCGGGAAAGGCGCTGCGCATGAGCCCCCAGCGCGTGATGCTCCGCATCCGCGCGAGATAGGCGAAAAAGCTCGATTGGGTCACTTGGCATCCTCCTCTTTGATCTTCTCCCAGAATTCGGCCGCGCGGAGCGTCGGAAGATAGCGCCGCCGGTCGCCGCAGTCCTCGTCGAAGTGGCAGGCGTCGGCAAACTCGCACCAGGCGCAGGCGCTCCGCACGCCGCGCACGTAGGGGTCCGCGTCGATGCATCCGCCGGCGATCTCGCGTCCGATGTCGGTCAGTTCCTTTTCCAGGTGGCGCGAAAGCCGCCCGAACGCCTCGGCCGAGGCGAGGGCGTCGCCGGTGAAAGCGCCCGTCCTCGGCGAGAGCTTCACGGGCAGGAAGCGCGGACCGTTTTCGTCCATGCGCTCCATGGCGTTTAGGACCTCGGGGCTCTCCAGGAGCAGCCCCCGCCGCACGAGCTCCCGGTCCGCTTTTTTCCGCAGGCTCTCCGGGTCGGCCGAGCGGCTTCCGGAAAGGATGGTCTCCCGCGCGGGCAGATAGAGCGCGCCCGCGGGGACCGTCTCCGCGCCGTAGAGCGCCCGGCCTTTCTCCTGCAGCGCGAAGAGATAGAGGAGCGTCTGCATGCCCATGCCGTTCCAGATGTCGGTGAAGTCGAAGCTCTTCGCGCCGGTCTTGTAGTCCACGACGCGCAGATAGAGCTTTCCGTCCCGCTCCCAGCCGTCCACGCGGTCGACGAAGCCGGACACCGAGAGCGTGACGTCCCCCACCGTGACCTCCACGGGCGGGAGCGTTCCCCGCGCGCCGAAGCCCAGCTCGAACGAGACGGGCTCGAAGTCCGACGCGCGCAGCTCGTCGGCCACGTTCCGGACGATGAGGTACACCGTCCGCATAAGCCGCCGGAAGAGGTAGCGGAAACGGGGCGTCTTGTTTTCAAGGCCCCCCAGGCGCTCTTCTGCGTAGCGGTCCACGGCCCTGCGCGCCGCGAGGCGCAGCCAGTCGTCGCCGAGCGTCTTCACGCCCCCCGCCGCGCGGGCGGCTTCCAGGACCTCCTCGAGCACCGCATGGACGAAGGTCCCGAACTCCGGAGCCTCAAACCCGGCGCTGCGGCGCGGCTTCGCGCGCAGGCCGTAGCGCATGAAGTAGGAGAAGTGGCACGCGCCTCTCGCGTCCAGCTTTGTGGCCGAGAGCGCGATGCGCTTTCCGTACAGGGCTCGCGCGGCCGCGCTCGTGAGGCTCCCGCGACGGAGGGACGCGGCCCTCCGGACGCGGCCGGCTAAGTCCCGGAGGTCGCTCCGGGCCTCGAGCGCGTCCAGAAGCGGGCTCTCGCCGCGCCGCACAAACTCCTGCGCGGCAAGCGTGAGCGCGGTCTCCGGGGCGGCGAGGCGGAAGAGCCGCCCCGGCGCTTCCTCCTCCACCGCGAGATCGCAAAAGAGCGCGCGCAGCCGCGCGGGGAGAAAGCACGGCCGCGTCTCGCCGCCGGCACGGTCCGTGCGCGGCCACGAGACGGTGAGCCGCGCCGTCGGCCTGGCGCAGGCGCCGTAAACGAACGTATACTCGCGCGCGAGCCGTGCCGGCGCGCCGGAGGCCGTTTCAAAGCCCATCGCGGCCAGCCGCGCGCGGTCGTCGTCGGTGAGAAGCCCGCCGGGCGGCGCGGCTGCGGGGATGCGCTCGTCCGTCGCGCCGAGAAGGAACAGATATTTGACCGGCCGGCTCCCGGGGCGGTCGATGTCCCCGGCGGTCACCCGGTCGAGCGAAACGGGGATGGTGCCCACGTCGCAGGCGGAGAGCGCCAGCTTCAGGAGCCGTCCGAACTCGCCGAGGTCCATCTCCTCCTCCCCGAGGATGGAGACCATCTGGTCGAGAACGCCGCAGAAAAGCGCCCAGAGCTGGGCGGTCTCCTCGGCCTCCTGCGTCTCTCCCGCCCCGGTCAGCGCGGCGGCGCGCGCCTCCAGCCGCTGCGCGACCAAGAGGTCCTCCAGGAAGCGGTAGAGCGCGCGGGCGTGCGCTTCGGCGCTCTTCCCGCCGTGCGCCCGGAGCTTTCCCAGGGGCGAGGCGACGCGCCGGCGAAGCGCGTCCAGCCGCGCGACGGCCTGAGCGTCTTCGTCCGTCCAGGCGCGGTCGAACCCCTCCGGATGGCGCTCCCAGTCGCGCTCCCGCGTCCAGTCCGAGCCCCGGACGCGCCAGAGCAGGACGTAGTTTTCCAGAAGATCGCACTCGTCCGGCGTAAAGCCGGCAAGGCCCGTCCGGAGGTAGCG
>DAOPLW010000245.1:0-2633 GCA_035391945.1 Oscillospiraceae bacterium
TGATCCCGACGGCGCGCGCCGCCTCGCCGACAGCCTCGCCTCCCCCGTTTCCAGCATGCGCCTGGCCTCCGCCACCTTGAGGAAAATTTCTGGCAGAGCGCTGCTCTCGACAATGAAATATTTGGTTTTCCCGGACATCGTTCCATTTCCTCCTTTGCTCGTCTCCAATGCGTGGTCATTTGTCCGTCTATTGAAAGCAATTGTAACACAGCCGCCCCCGCGGCGCAAGAAGGAAATCCTGCAAAAATCGACAAAGATTCCTCTGTGACGGGCTTGATTCTCTACGAATCTTGAGAAAGGGCTTGTCAGAGCGCCGGAAAGAGGGTATACTTTGGCAGGCAAAATACTATTTTATAATGCAGGAGGCTTGTCATGCGCGTGATGGCGGTGGATCTCGGCGACGCCCGCACGGGCGTGGCCGTCTCGGACCCGACGGGTCTTCTCTCCGGGTACACGGAGACGATCGGCGACCGGCGGCCGGCCGTCGTGGCCCAGCGTATCGCCGCGCTGTGCAGGACCTGGGGCGTGACCGAGCTGGTACTCGGCTGTCCCATCAACATGAACGGCACCCGCGGAGAGCGCGCGGAAAAGAGCGAAGTCTTCACGGCCGTGTTGCGCGAGGCAACGGGCCTTCCCGTGACGCTCTGGGACGAGCGGCGCACGACGGTCGACGCGCACCGGATCCTCTCGGAGGTGAACGTCCGCGGAAAAGAGCGGCGCGGCAGGATCGACGCCGTCGCGGCTTCTCTGATCCTCGAGGGGTATCTCGGCTACCTGCGCACCCGGCGGGAGGAGGAACGGGAATGAACGGTTTCGTCTGGGGGCCCGTCTGCTTCGTCATCGCGTTCCTGTTTTACAGCAGCTCGAAGATGCTCCCCCTGTTTGAAAGCAGGCTGCGGGATCCGGGCAGGAGCTTCGATCCCGCGTGGGAGCGCTATTCCCGTATCCTGCGGTACGTCTTTCTCGGCGCGGCGGTCTGCTTCTGCCTCGCGGGGATTGTTTTTCTCTTTTCCTTTGGGCTGGAACGATAGAAACCCGTCTATGCGCGGTCCCCGCCGTTCGCGGCGGGGACCGGTTTATTTTTCTCCCGCCAGCGAGAGGACCACGTCTCCGGCCAGCATGAGGCCCGCGCAGGCCGGAACCCACGGTAGGCTGGCCGGAACGCTCCGCCGCCCGGGCGGCGGCGTTTCGCACTGCTCGGTCCGGGCGGGCTCCTCCGGGGAAAAGAGCACCCGGTGGTGAAAAATACCGCGGCGGCGCAGTTCCTTTCGCACGACCCGCGCGAGCGGATCGCCCTCTGTCAGGGAGATGTCCGTGATCCGGAAAAGAGCCGCTTCGAGCTTGTTCCCCGTACCCAGGGCGGAGAGAATGGGGATGCCGCGCGCAAGGGCGGTCTCGATCAGGTCGAGCTTGCAGGAGACGAGATCGATGGCGTCGATGATATAGTCGTAACGCCCGGTGAAAAACCGCTCCCGGTCGGACGCCTCGTAGCGGCCGACGATCGCCGTGACGCGACAGTCGGGGTTGATGTCCCGGACGCGCGAAGCCATGACCTCCGCCTTGGGCTGCCCGAGCGTGGAGTGAAGGGCGCCGATCTGGCGGTTGAGGTTGGTCTCCCCCACCGTGTCGTGGTCGACGAGCGTCAGCGCGCCCACGCCGGCGCGCGCGAGCGCCTCCACGGCGTAGCCGCCCACGCCGCCCAGTCCGAAAACAGCCACATGGGAGGCGGAAAGCCGCGCCATCGCCGCTTCGCCGAGCATCATCTCCGTACGCAGGAACGGGTTTCCCATGTCTTTCCCCCCAGTCTTTCAAAAAAGGCCGCCGGCTGTGCCGGCGGCCTTTTTTCCGTTTGAATCAGCCGACGAACTTCATGCCGAAGCCCTCTTCGCCGAGCGGGTATTTCTCGCGGAGGCCTTCCATCCATGTGTTGTAGTCGTTCTGGCGCAGGGTGCTCTTGACCTCCAGCTTCCAATAGGGAACGCCGAAGGAATCCACATAGACGATGTGGTATCCGTCGTCGGTCTGGAGCAGCGCCCAGTCGCCCACCGCGCGGCCGTCGGCAAAGATCCAGTCCGTCAGGTCGTTGGAGGTCTCCCCTTTATAGACCTGCTCGAGAAGGCCGCCGTCGTCCTTGGTGTCCGTGTCGTCCGAATTGTCCTTGGCAAGCGCCGCGAACGCGTCCGCCGTCTTTTCGCCGGATTCCCAGGTCGCAAGGACCGCCTCCGCGCGGCTCTTCGCCTCGGCGAGCTCCTCGTCGGTGGCCGTGCTCTCCCCATCGGCAAGAACGGGCGCGAAGAGGATGTGCCGGACATTCACGGTGTTGTAGTCGTTGCGTCCGCGGGAGATGAACTGCACGACGTAATAACCCGTTCCGCTCTCGACGACCGTGTTCTCCTCTCCGGTGCGCGCGGCATCGAAGAGCCAGTCGGAATAGGCCGAGGAGATGTTGGCCTTCTTCACGTCGCTGTAGAGCGTCTTGGAGTCGTCGGTGTAGTCGACGGTGGAATCCTCGGCCTTGTACTCCTCCGCCAGCGCGGAGAAGCTCTCCCCGGCGGCCAGGCGCGCGGACATGACGTCGGCCTGGCTCTTGGCCTCCGCCTTCTTGGCGGCCACCTCTTCGTCGGTGGCGGTCA
>DAOPLW010000246.1:0-2604 GCA_035391945.1 Oscillospiraceae bacterium
GGAAAGGAAGGAGGGGGCGCAATGCCGAACCTGTCGAACGGTAAGGCCGCTTCGGAGGTCCCGATGGTGCGCTTCGAGCACATCGAGAAGACCTTCAACAAGGATACCGTGAGCGAGACGCCGCTTTTCCGGGACTTTTGCCTCGACGTCGGGGAGCACGAGTTCGTGTCCATCGTGGGCAGCAACGGTTCCGGCAAGACGACGCTCCTAAATCTCCTTTGCGGGAACGTCCGTGCGGACGCGGGGCGCATCTTCCTCCGGGAACGGGACATCACGGGCCTGCGCGAGTACCAGCGCGCGGCGCTGATCGGGCGGGTGTTCCAGGACCCGGCGAAGGGGACCTGCCCGGAACTCACCATCCTGGAAAACATGTCCCTTGCCGACAACAAGGGCGGGCGCTTCGGGCTCGGCGCCGGGGTCAACCGGAAGCGGACCGACTACTACCGGTCGCAGCTCGAGCTCCTGCATCTGGGGCTGGAGGACAAGACGGGTCTCCCGGTCGGCGCGCTCTCCGGCGGGCAGAGGCAGGCGCTGGCGCTTCTCATCTGCAGCCTGACGCCCATCGACCTTCTGGTCCTGGACGAACACACGGCGGCGCTCGACCCGAAGGCGTCGGAAACCGTGATGGAACTGACCGAGCGGATCGTGCGGGAGAAACGGCTCACGACGATCATGGTCACGCACAACCTGCGCTTCGCGGTTCGCTACGGCAACCGCATCCTCATGATGCACCAGGGACGGTGCGTCATCGACGCGGACGAGGCGCACAAGAAGGACTACGGGATTAGGGAGCTACTCCGCGTGTTCAACGAAATCAGCATCGAGTGCGGGAACTGACCGCATGTTCGGAGCACCGGAAAAGGGAGCGCCGCCCCAATGGGGCGGCGCTCCCTGCCTTTTGAGCGTGTGTGCCGAATTTCTGCGGGGCGGAACGACGAGCGGGTGGGGCCCGCCGGGAGAAGCGAGGCGGCGCTTCAGAAGAGGAGCATACCGCAAAACCAAAAAAGAAGCAGAAGACCGCCTGCCATAAGGGCATAGCCGGTGAAGAAGACCTCGCCCCGGGGATGGGGACGGACGTCTTCGGAGAGCGCGATGCCGATACCCGCATATTCCAGAAAAGCAACGGCGGCGAGCCAAAAGAAAAACCAAAACACGGCGCCGTTTACCGCTCCTCATCCCGCCGGGGGATTTCATTTTCCTGCCGAAGCGCACAGCGGGGCGGCAGATCAGGCGCTTCGCTTTGCGAACAGGTTCTTCAAAAGCAGGAGGCCGAGCACGCAGATTTCGACGAGCAGCACGGTGTAGAGGACCAGCGAGGCGACGACCGCCCCGAAGACGAACCCGGCCGCCTCGACCGCGCCGGAAGCGAGGCCGCTTTTGACCGTGAGAACCTGCCCGCCCGCCAGGCTCAGCGCCATGACCGCCAGGCTCCAGCCGATCCGCCCCCGGTACCGCCTGATGCGCAGCGCGGCGATGAGAAGCAGCAAAGAGCCCACCACCGCGACGGGGAAAAGCTCGGCCGGCATCAGGTAATCGAGGCGGAAAGCCCGGTCGGCGATCGTCCCAACGACGGAGGTCAGGAGCGTGAATGCGATCGGGAACCAAACCAGGACGGCTCCCGCAACCGCGATGATCTTCGTGAGGAGATTTCTGCGTTCCATATCCATACCTCCCGCATGGCCGGACCCGATCCGGAACGATAGGCCTGTTTTCTTTCCGCTATCTATTCTATACCAGACACTGTATCAAAATACCGCGCAAATGCAAGGCCCGGCCGGCGGAAAGCGTTTCCAAAAACGGCCCGACGGAACGCGAAAGACGACCCCGCAGGTTTTCTTTTGCGATGGGTTTCCTCCCGAACCCCGTCGCCCGCCGGGGGCGCGACAGGCCGGTGCCCGCGCGCCGGAGCGGGGCGGGCACATCCGCCAGGAGCGGCCGCCGCACCCGACCGGCGGAAAGCGCCGGCTTTTGTGATAAAGTTACGGTAATTGCCTTTCAGGTGGGATAAACTTTGTACGGAATAAAAGGAAAGGCGGTCATGCAGCCCCCTTTTTGGGTTCCCAATACCGTCCGTCCGGGGCGGTATTTTATGCGCTCCGACTACCGGCGCCGTTGCGCCGGACCAAAAAAACGGGAGGAAACGGGTCATGAAAAAGGTACTTATCATTGGCGGCGTCGCGGGAGGGGCGACCTGTGCCACGCGTCTGCGCAGACTGGACGAGGACGCCGAAATCATCCTCTTTGAGCGCGGGGAGTACATCTCCTACGCCAACTGCGGCCTGCCCTACTACGTGGGCGACGTGATCAAGCAGCGCAGTTCGCTGATCGTGCAGACTCCGGAGGCCATACGCGCCACATATCAGATCGATGTGCGCGTGAAAAACGAAGTCACCGCCATCGACCGGGAGAAGAAGACGGTGACCGTCCGGCGCGTCGACTCCGGCGAAACCTACACCGAGCGGTACGACACGCTGGTCATCGCGACCGGCTCCTCGCCGCTGCGCCCGCCGATCCCCGGCATCGACTCGCCGCGTATCCAGACGCTCTGGACCGTGCCGGACACCGACCGCATCCGCGCGCTCGTCCGGGAGAGCGGCGTCAAAT
>DAOPLW010000247.1:0-2575 GCA_035391945.1 Oscillospiraceae bacterium
CCAGCCGGCCGCCGGCGCGCACGGGGAATTTACCGGTCTCCTCCTCATCAAGGCCTGGCACACCGACCGCGGCGACACCGCGCGCACGAAGATCATCGTCCCCGACTCCGCCCACGGCACCAATCCCGCGAGCGCGGCGATGGCGGGCTTTTCCATCGTGAACGTCCCGTCGGACGAGAGCGGCTGCGTCGATCTTGACGCGCTGCGGCGGGCCGTCGGCCCCGACACGGCGGGGCTCATGCTCACAAACCCCAACACCGTCGGTCTCTTCGACCGGAACATCCTCGAAATCACGAATATCGTCCACGAGGCGGGCGGCCTCTGCTACTACGACGGCGCGAACCTCAACGCGGTGATGGGCATCGCCCGCCCCGGCGACATGGGTTTCGACGTCGTGCACCTGAACCTCCACAAAACTTTCGCCACGCCGCACGGCGGCGGCGGCCCCGGGAGCGGCCCGGTCGGCTGCAAGGCGTTCCTCGCGGACTTCCTGCCCGCGCCGCGCGTCCGGGAGGAGGACGGCGTGTATACGTTTTTCACGCCCTCAAAGACCGTTGGCTCGGTCCGCGCCTTCTACGGCAACTTCCTCGTCGTCGTCAAGGCGCTCACCTATCTTCTGACCCTCGGGCGCGAGGGCATCCCCGCGGCCGCGGAAAACGCGGTGCTAAACGCCAACTACATGATGAAGAAGCTCGCCGGCCACTTTGAAATGGCCTACGACACGACCTGCATGCACGAATTCGTCATGACCCTCGAGCGCGAGAAAAAGACCCTCGGCGTCTCCGCCATGGACGTGGCGAAGACGCTCCTGGACTACGGCATGCATCCCCCCACAATGTACTTCCCGCTCATCGTTCACGAGGCGCTCATGGTGGAGCCCACCGAGACGGAGTCCCGCGAGACGCTCGACGCGGCGGCCGCGGCGCTCATCGAGATCCTGGAGCGCGCGAAGACCGACCCGGAGGCACTTCGCACCGCGCCGCATACCACTCCCATCGGGCGTCCCGACGAAGTCGCCGCCGCGCGGCACCCGGTGCTGCGCTACCACTTCCCCGAGGCATGATCAGATCGCTGAGGACTTTCGTCACCGAGGGGTTCGATCCCTATGACAACCTCGCGCGCGAGGCGTACCTGACCTCGCACGCCCGGGCGGGCGAGGTTGTCCTCTACCTCTGGCAGAACGACCGGACGGTGGTCGTCGGCCGGAACCAGAACTGTTTTAAGGAGTGCCGCGTAGCGCTCCTCGAGGCGGAGGGCGGCCATCTGGCGCGGCGGCCCTCCGGCGGCGGGGCGGTCTACCACGACCGTGGAAATCTCAATTTCTCCTTTGTCGCCCGGCGGGAGGATTACGACGTGGGGCACCAGCTCTCCGTCATCCTGCATGCCTGCCGCGCGCTCGGCATCCCCGCCGAGGCCACCGGCCGCAACGATCTGACCGTCTCGGGCAAAAAATTCTCCGGCAACGCCTTCCTCGAGAAGCGCGCGGGCTGCTGCCACCACGGGACGATCCTCATCCACGCGGACACGGCGGCGGCGGAGCGCTACCTCTCCGCCTCGCGGGAGAAACTCGCGAGCAAGGGCGTCGCTTCCGTGCGCGCGCGCATCGCCAACCTCGCGGACTTCCGTCCGGGCCTCACCGTCCCTGAAATGCGCGCGGCGCTCTTCACCGCATTTGAATCCGTTTACGGTCTCTCCGCCTCGCTCCTCGCGCCGGAAGACTTCGATCCCGGCGCCCTCGCGTCCCTGCGGGAGAGCTTCGCCTCGGACGCATGGCGCTACGGGGAGAAGCTCGATTTTACGTACGAGATCTCGCGCCGCTTCCTCTGGGGCGGCCTGACACTCCTGCTGCGGGCGGAGGACGGCGCCGTCGCGCGCTGCCGCGCGGAGTCGGACGCCATGGACGCGGATTTCATCGCCGCGCTCGCCCCGGCGCTCGAGGGAGTTGCCTGCCGCGCGGAACCGCTCGCGCAACGCGTCCTGCAACTCGGCGCGGGCGAGGCCGCCTGGCGCGAAGACGTCGCTTCCATGCTGCGCGAGGCGCTGTAACCATCCGCCGCCCGGAGAACAATCTCCGGGCGCCGCCGCATCCGGCGGTCTTTCCCCGCCATTGATCCGTCCGGCATCCGCCGGGCAGGCCATAAGGAGGTTTTCCATGTCCGAATCCTTCGATCTCATCGTCATCGGCGCCGGTCCCGGCGGATACACCGCCGCGGCGGAAGCCGCCAGGCGCGGCAGGAAGGTCGCGCTCTGCGAGTACGACCGGCTGGGCGGCACCTGCCTCAACCGCGGCTGCATCCCGACCAAGACGCTGCTCCACACGACGGAGCTCCTTCGCCAAACGCGCGAGCACGGCGGGACGCTCGGTCTCGCCGGAACGCTCTCCCTCGACGGCGCCGCGCTCGCGCGGCGCGTGACAGAGGTCTCCGTCTCGCTCGGGAACGGCGTCGCGACGCTTCTCAAGAAGCACCGGGTAACGCTCGCGGAGGGCCACGCGGTCGTCACGGCGCCGGGCACGGTGACGGTGGGGGGCCGCGTCCTCACGGCGCCTGCCATCCTCATCGCCGCCGGTTCCATG
>DAOPLW010000248.1:0-2567 GCA_035391945.1 Oscillospiraceae bacterium
AGATGAGATACGGTACCCGTTCCGAAAGGATGTCCCGGTCGCCCGTATCCTCCGCGTAGACGCACAGGGCGTACGGCAGCCACAGAAGATCGTCCGTGTAGCGCGTGCGCACGCCGCGCGAAGGCTCCCCGCGCCCGTTCGGATGCCACCAGTGCTGCACGTCGCCCTCCCGGAACTGGTGCGCGGCCGCGCGCAGAAGCTGCTCGCGCAGGAACGCCGGCGCGGCCTTCGAGAGCGCGCAGGCGTCCTGGAGCTGGTCCCGGAAACCGTAGGCGCCGCCGTTCTGGTAAAGCGAGGTGCGCGCCCACAGGCGGCAGGCCACGACCTGGTAGAGCGCCCAGCCGTTCAGATATCGGTCAAGCGCGGCGCAACCGCTTTCAAAGCGGACCGGACGCGCCAGCTTTTCCCAGTATGCCTGCGTCTCCCGAAGGGCCTGCCGCGCCGCCTCCGGCGCGAGGAGCGCCTCGATTTTCTCCCGCATTTTGCCGTCCGTGTACGCGCCCGCGAGGATCACCAGCGCGCCGGGCGCCGTCAGCTTACCGGCAAAGCCATCCTCCGTTTCTGTAAAGGAATTCCACTTTTCAGAGGCCGCAAAGATGGCTTTCTGATTGGGAAATTCCTCGTTGTAGGCGTTTTCGGCAAGGATCGCGCCGTTCGCCCGTGTGATGCGCACGTGGCGCGCCGCCTCCCGCGTCGCGCCCATGCGGAGCGAAACGCGGTACCCAAGTTCTCCCGCCGCCTCGACGAGAAGCACGCGCGCGTCCGTGTCCGGCGGCACGAAGGCCGTGACGCGGCTCTTTTCTTTTTCCCAGCGCGCCCAGCCCAGGCCGTAGGTCACGCGCGCATCCTCAAAGAGGGACGTCCCGCCGACGGTCAGCTTTTCCGCGCCGCCGTCCCCCAGGGGGTCCCCCGACCAGGGCGTAATCTGGTTTTCGCGGGCGTTGCCCAGCCAGATATGCCCGAGTCCCCGGTCCGTTACGAGGGCACCGAAGCGCGGATTGGCGAGGACCTGGCTCCACGCCGTCTCCGGCGTTCCCGTGAAGCGCACCGCGCCGTCCTCGGGGTATTCCGTCTCCGGCGGCTTTTCCGCGGGCCTCCGCAGGCACACCGGCTCCGGCGCGGGAAGCTCCCGGCGGGAAAACGGCCGCTCCCTGCCGTCCAGGCGGAGGGAAACGGAGGCGTGCGCCGTGACGGCGCACCCCTCCGCCGGCGCCTCCACAAGGTGGATGCCCGCCCGCGCGCCGAGGAGCATTTCGCAGCCGAGCGCCACGATGCCCGCGCGCAGCGCGCTCATGAGCGGACGGTGGTAGTCGCCGCAGTCGCTGCACAGAAGCGCGAGGTCGAACGCAGCGCCGGACAGGCGCAGGAGACAATACTGCCGCAGAAGGCGCGCCGCGGCGGGAAGGCCCTCCCGGTCCACGCGCGCGGCGAGGATCGGATAGTCGCCCGAGATCCCGTGGGCCCAGAGCTCCCGCTGCGGGCCCGCCGCCGTTTTCGGCGGGAAGCGCAGCGCGGCGTAATACTCCAGCGCCTCCTCCGCCTCGGAGGCCGAGAGCTCCAGAAACGAGCGGATGCGCTCGAGCCGTCCGCTTCGCCGTGCCGCCGGCTGCCGCAGGATGCGCAGCGCGGCGCGGCAGGCGTCCTCCTTTTTCTCCGCCGCGCCCGTGGAAAACCGCACGCTCACGCGCTCGCGCGGCGGCAGCGTCAGCCTTACGCGCGCGAGGACGCAGGGGAAAAGGGGCGTGGGGCGGATTTCGGCGTGTCTTTTCTCCCGCAGGAGGCCCGCGAGTCCGAAGCGGCCCGTCGCGCGCGCGCGGGAAGTCTCGAACGCCGCCTCGTGGTCGCACAGAAACGCAAGGCAGCGCTCCGGCTGCGTGTCCCGCGCTGCGCGGCGGAAGACCAGCCCGCCCGGCTCGGCCTCCGCGGCGAGGAAGAGGTCGGAAAAGGCCGGGTGCGCCTCGTGGGCCGCCGCCGCGGCGAGCACCGGTTCAAAGTTGCAGAGAAGCTCGAAACGCCGCGCCCCCTCCCCGCGGTTGACAAGCTCCACCTCCCGCAGCGCGCCGCTCTCCTCCGGGGCGACCGAGATGCGCAGCCGCGCTTCCAGGCCCTCCCAGCCGGCGGAAAACCGCGCGTCCGCGCCGCGCAGCCGGCAGCCGTAACGTACCTGCGGCGCATAGAGGGGCGCCATGGTAAGGGAGGTGAGCTTCCCCTCCTCCCGGATGAAAAACGAGATGCCGGCGTGCGCCCCGTCGGACGTGGCGCGCACGAGCGAGATGCCCTCCCAGAGCTCGTCGGCAAGGCCCGTGTCCGTGAGAGAGACGGTATAGGCGCCGTTGGAGAGGAGATGCGCGCGCGGCTTGCGGGGGTTGACGGTTTCCCCCTCGCGCCGCCACGGCTCGTCGGGCACGCGCCGCGCGCGCTCCGGCACCGAGGCGGCGGGGTCGTGCATGATGATGGCGGCGACGGGCACTTTCTCCTGCAGCAGCTCCCGGAACGCGCCCATCTCGGGGTCGCGCAGGAAGCGCCGCTGCATGACGTTGTCCAGAAGGGCGTTGTCTACGGCGACA
>DAOPLW010000249.1:0-2554 GCA_035391945.1 Oscillospiraceae bacterium
CCAGATATTCGATCATGGCCGCGGGGCGCAGGTCGAAGATCTGCCGCACCCACGCGGTCAGTTTTTCATCGGCGCAGCGCCCCGTACCGGAGGTATCCACCATCACGGACACGGGCCGCGCCACGCCGATGGCGTATCCGAGCTGGATTTCGCAGCGCTTCGCAGCGCCGGCGGCGACGATGGTGAGGGCGATATGGCGGGCCATGTAGGCCGCGGTGCGGTCCACCTTCGTCGGGTCCTTCCCCGAGAAGGCGCCCCCGCCGTGGCGGGCATAGCTGCCGTAGGTGTCCACCATGATTTTCCGTCCGGTAAGGCCGGTGTCCGCCGCGGGGCCGCCGGAGACGAACCGCCCGGTCGGATTGATGAAGAAACGCGTCTTCCCGTCCAGCCAGCGCGCCGGGATCGAGGCGCGCACGACATGCTCGAGGATATCGCGGCGCAGCGTATCCATATCCGCGTCCGGCGCGTGTTGCGCGGAGACGACGACGGTCTCCAGACGCGCCGGCGCGCCGTCACGGTACTCGACCGTGACCTGCGCTTTGCCGTCCGGGCGCAGATAAGGGAGCGTCCCGTCCCGGCGCGCGGTCTCAAGCCTTCTGGTGAGCGCGTGCGCGAGCACGATCCCCAAAGGCATCCCCTCCGGCGTCTCGTCGCAGGCAAACCCGAACATCATGCCCTGGTCGCCCGCGCCGAGGTCCTCGCCGCCCCCCGTCTTCGCCTCGAGCGACCGGTCGACGCCCAGGGCGATGTCCGGAGACTGCCGGTGGAGGGAGCAAGAGACGGCGCACGCGTCGGAAAAACCGCTCGCGGCGTCGGTGTACCCCACGTCGCGGATGACGCCGCGGGCGACCGCCTCGTAATCCACCCGGGCCCTCGAGGTCACTTCTCCCATGATGTGGACGGCGCCGGGCTCCGCCGTGACCTCGCAGGCGCAGCGGCTCATGGGGTCTTTGGAGAGAAGTTCGTCGAGGATGGCGTCGGAAATCTGGTCGCAAAGCTTGTCCGGATGTCCCGACGTGACGGATTCCGCCGTGAAATACTGTCTCATGCCCGCTATTTCTCGCTTCCGCAGGCGCAGCCGGCTTTGCAGCCCGCCATGCAGCCGTGGGAAACGGTCCAGAGCTCGTCGGCCACGGGCGCCCAGTGCTCGGCGGCATATTCGCACTTGCCGCACAGGTCGTCCACGTTCTCCGGCTGGAGCATATCCGTGGAGTGCGCGCCGGCGGAGTGGACCATCTTGGCCAGGGCGCCGTAGTTGTCCAGGAGCGGGCAGGGGCGCAGGTGGTTGCAGTTGAAGGGCTGATTGTTGTGGTACGCCATGAACATCGGGGACTTGTAGGCCTCCAGCAGCGTCTTCTCGCGGATGTTGGAGTCCGAGTAGTGGATGAAGGCGCACGGCTCGATGTCGCCGTTCGCGTTGATGTGGAGGTAGCAGCGGCCGCCTGCGATGCAGCCGTTGATGTACTCGCCGTCGTTCCAGAAGTCGATGGTGAAGATGGACTTTGTCTTGCGGAACTTGCGGATCTGGTGGTACATGAACTCCCGCTGGTCGGCGGTGGCCATGAGGTCGGTCGGCGCGCCCACGCCGACGGGCATGAACGTGAAGAACCAGGCGAATTTCGCGCCCTTGGCGATGAGGTCGTCGAAGTACTCCTCGCTGCCGATGATCTCCGTGTTCTTGCTGGTGTAGCAGCAGGAGGCGCCGAAGGGCAGCTTCTTTTCCTTGAGAAGGCTCATGGCCCGCACGACCGCGGCGTAGGTGCCCTTGCCGCGGCGGAAGTCCGTCTCCTCCTCGAAGCCCTCGATGCTGATGGCGGGGATGAAGTTCTTGACCCGCAGCATGTCGTCCGCGAACTTCTCGTCAATGAGCGTGCCGTTCGTGAAAGCGAGGAACTGGCAGTCGTTGTGCTTTTCGCACAGGCGGATGATGTCGTCCTTGCGGACCATGGGCTCGCCGCCGGCGTATATGTACATGAAAGTGCCCAGTTTCTTGCCCTGCTGGATGATGTCGTCGAGCTCCTCGAACGTCATGTTCATCTGGTGTCCGTACTCGGCGGCCCAGCAGCCCGTGCAGTGAAGATTGCAGGCGGAGGTCGGGTCCATCAGGATGGCCCAGGGGATGTTGCAGCCGTTTTCCTCCCGCGCCTTCTCCTGCCGCGCGCCGCCGATGGTGGTGGCGTTGATGACGAAATTCTCGAAGAATTTGGCGCGCACGTCGTCGTCGATGTCCGTCCAGAGGCTTTTGATGAGTTTATACCAGTTGTTGTTCGGATCGTCAAGGATGGCGCGGAAAGCGGCCCTCTCCCGTTCGACGGTCCCCTTCGTGTCGAAATAATCGATCCAGTCCATCAGTTTCGGCATCGCGGTGTCCGGGTTTTCGTTGAGATACCGGAGGGCCTGGCGGAGAGCAAACGCCTGACCCAGCTCTATGATGCTTCTTTCAGCCATGGAAACATCTCCTCCTTTATGTTTTGATTATATGCGTCCTCTGGCGCTTTGTCCGCCGCCAAAATGCAGGGTTTGTGTCATTTTAGGACACAGAGAAAAAATGTTA
>DAOPLW010000250.1:0-2550 GCA_035391945.1 Oscillospiraceae bacterium
CGCTTCGCTCTGAATTTGCGGCGGCTCCCGCCGCCGTCCCCGCGCCGCGGGGCCCCACTTCGGATCGCTGACGGGCGGAATGAATCCGCCCCCGGGGAAATTCCCGCTTCGCTCTGAATTTGCGGCGGCTCCCGCCGCCGTCCCCGCGCCGCGGGGCCCGGTCCCGGCACGCGCCCCCATTCCGGAACACGCCGAAAGGAGAGGACAGTCATGAAGCTCATGGTCATCGACGGCAACAGCCTCATCAACCGCGCCTTCTACGGCATCCGCCCCCTCACCACGCGGGACGGCACGCCGACGCAAGCGGTCTTCGGGTTTCTCGCCATCCTGGACCGTCTGCTCTCCGAGGAGAATCCGGACGCGCTCTGCGCCGCCTTCGACCGGAAGGAGCCGACGTTCCGGCACGAGGCCTTCGAGGCCTACAAGGCGCAGCGCAAACCCATGCCGGACGATCTCGCCCGCCAGCTTCCGATCCTGCGCGAGGTGCTCTCCGCCATGAATATCCCCTGCTATGAACTCGCCGGCTGGGAGGCGGACGATCTCATCGGCACCATCGCGACGCGCTGCGCGAAAGAAAACTGGGACTGCGTCGTCGCCACCGGCGACAAGGACAGCCTGCAGCTTCTCGGCGAGCGCGTAACCGTGGACCTCATCTCCACACGCATGGGCCAGAGCACAACCAAACGCATGACCCCCGCGCTCTTCGAGGAGGAGTATGGCTTCCCGCCGCGCGGCATCATCGACCTCAAGGCCCTCATGGGCGACGCCTCGGACAACATCCCGGGCGTCCCGGGCGTGGGGGAAAAGACCGCGATGGACCTCATGCACCGCTGCGCCTCCATCAGGCAGCTTTACGACGGGCTCGACACTCTTGACCTCAAACCCGCCGTCCTCAAACGGCTCACCGAGGGCCGGCACATGGCGTTTCTCTCCTACGACCTGGCCACGATCCGGACGGACGCGCCCATCGCCTTTGCGCCCGCCGACGCCATGCGAAAGCCGCCGTCCGACGCGCTCTACGATCTTTTCAAGCGTCTGGAATTTCTCAAACTGATCGACAAATACAATCTGAAACCGGCGGGAGGCCCGGCCGCGGCCGCGCAGGGAGCGGGAAACCCGGCCGTTTCGCGCGTGGAGACGCCGGAGGCTCTCGCTTCGCTCCTTGAGACCTGGAAAAAAGGTCCCGTCTCCGTCTTCTGTCTCGGGAACCTGGAGGCGGCCGCCGTCTGCGACGGCAAAACGACGCAGCTCCTCTCGCGTCAGACGCTGGGGGAGGCCTTCGACGCCGCGCTCCCCGCCCTCTTTGGGCCGGGCGTCCAAAAATACGCTCACGACCTTAAGGACCTCATCGTGCTGCTTCTCGGCGAAGGGCTTCCGGCGGACGGTTTCGTTCTGGACACGGCCCTCGCCGCCTATCTTCTGGACGCGACGGCCGCCGGCTTCTCGCTCGAGCGCCTCTCGGTGGCGTATCTCGGCGAGGAGCTCCCGCCGAAGGCCGACCTCTTTGACTACTCCCCGCTCGGCGGGGCCGAGGCGGCGGAGACGGCCGCGGCCGCGCGCGCTGCCGCCGTATGGCGCATGGCGCCCCTTCTCTCCGCAGCGCTTGCGGAGAAGGGCATGACCGCGCTTTTTGACGACATCGAGCTGCCGCTCTGCCGCGTTCTGGCGGAGATGGAGCTCTCCGGCTGCAAGGTCGACCGCGCGGCGCTCGGCGCCTTCGGCGAGACGCTTTCCGGACGCATCGACGAAACACAGCGGCGCATCTACGAGATGGCCGGCGGCGCATTCAACATCAACTCCACGCAGCAGCTCGGCGCGCTCCTCTTCGAGACGTTCGGCCTCCCCCACGGGAAGAAAACCAAGACCGGCTGGTCGACGAACATCGACGTTCTGGAGAAGCTGCGCGGCGAGCATCCGGTGATCGAGGCGGTGATGGAGTACCGCAAGCTCACGAAGCTCAAGAGCACATACGTGGACGGGCTCTCCAAGGTCATCGCGCCGGACGGGCGCATCCATACGCGCTTCATGATGACCGTCACGGCCACGGGCCGGCTCTCCTCGGCCGAGCCGAACCTCCAAAACATCCCCACGCGCACGGATCTGGGCCGCGAGATGCGCAGAATGTTTATTCCGGAAAAGGGCTGCGTCCTCGTGGACGCCGATTACTCCCAGATTGAACTGCGCATCCTCGCGCACATCGCGGACGACGCGGCCATGCGGCAGGCCTTCCTCGACGGCGTTGACATCCACGCGGTCACGGCCTCGCAGGTCTTCGGCGTGCCGCTCTCGGAAGTCACGCCGAAGATGCGCTCGAGCTCGAAGGCGGTCAACTTCGGCATCGTCTACGGCATCTCGGAGTTCTCGCTCGCGCAGGACATCGGCGTGAGCCGCCGGGAGGCGAAGCAGTATATCGACAACTACCTCGCCCACTACGCGGGCGTGCGCGCCTACATGCGCGACATCGTGGAGAGGGCCCGGCGGGACGGGTACGTCTCGACGCTCTACCGCCGCAGGCGGGCGCTGCCGGAGCTCAAATCCTCCAACTACAAC
>DAOPLW010000251.1:0-2542 GCA_035391945.1 Oscillospiraceae bacterium
GCCTCGGTCACGCCGATGGCCGCCCGGTGGCGCGTGCCCAGTTCGCGGCTGATGTTCACGTTGGTCGACAGGGGCAGGACGCACCCGGCGCTGATGATGCGCCCTTCCCGGATGACGACCGCGCCGTCGTGAAGGGGGGCCTTGGGAAAGAAAATATTCCCGAGAAGCTCACGGCTCGGCTCGGCATCGAGCACCGTGCCGGTCTTGATGACCTCCTCGAGGAGCATGTCGCGCTCGAACACGATGAGCGAGCCGATCCTGTTTTTGGAAAAATCAGCGGCGGCGGCCACGGTTTGGGCGATGGCCTGCTCCATGCGGTCACCGCCCGCACCCGTGCCGCCGAAGACGGCCGAGAGCCGGTTGCTGCTGCCCATCTGCTCGAGCACGCGGCGCAGCTCGGGCTGGAAGAGGATGATGAGTGCGATGAGCCCCAGTTCGACCGTTTTCCCGAGAATGAAGTTGATCACCGACAGGTGCAGAAAAGAAGAGGTCCACAGGAGCACCAGGAGCACCAGAATCCCCTTGGCCACCTGCCCGGAACTGGTCCGCCGGATGAGCATCATCAGACGGTAGATCAGATAGGCCACGATGGCGATATCAAGGATGTCGGTTATGCGAATGGTCAGAATAAAATTGAGCGCCGTCTGCGCCAGCTGCGTGATAACCGCCATTCTTCCCCACCGTCCCTACGCATTTTGATGCATCTATCATTCCTTGCAATATCAAGCTATTATATCGTATCCGGAACGGGTTGGCAAGACGGCCCGGCCTTAATTTATTGTGAATTTTCCCGTTTTCAGAGCCTGTTTTACCGCGCCGGAGAAGGCTTCCGCTTCCGAATAGGTGCTAAAAGCCGAAAAACTGACCCGCACGGTGCCCGTGTCGAAGGTGCCCGCGCTCCTGTGCGCCGCCGGCGCACAGTGGAGCCCGGAGCGGACGGCGAAGCCGGCTTCGCCGAGGAGGTTCCCCGCCTCCTCGCAGTCCAGAGCGTCAAACCGCATCGAGAGGACCCCCGTCTGGCAGCGAAGGCCCTCGGACGTAAAGAGCGTGAGGTTCCGCCTGCCGGAGAGCGCGGCGACCGTCCGCTCGAGCAGCGCGTGCTCGTGCAGGAAGATCCGCTTCTCCCTTCTTGCGCGCACGAAGCGCAGACCCTCGAGAAGGCCCGCCGCGCCGGGGACGTTGTGCGTGCCCGCCTCCAGCCGGTCGGGCAGGAAATCGGGCATTTCCGAAAGCGCGGAAAGGGTGCCCGTGCCGCCCTCCAGAAGCGTTTTGGGCATCTGCCCCGGGCCGCAGAGCAGCAGGCCGGTCCCCTGCGGCCCGTAGAGCCCCTTGTGGCCCGGCATGGCCACGTATGCCGCGCCCCACTGAGTTATGTCAACCGGCAGGACGCCGGCGGACTGGGACGCGTCCACGATGAGGGGGACATGGTGTGCGCGGCAGAGAGCCGCGATCTCCTCGACGGGCAGGATATAGCCGAAGACGTTGGAGACGTGGTTGCAGATCACCAGCGAGACGCCCTTCAGGTTCTCGGCGAAGGCGCGCAGCGTCTCCTCCGGCCGGAAGAGAGGCGCGGCGGCAACGCGTACGTCGGCGCCGATCGCATGGAGGGGCCGCATGACGGCGTTGTGCTCAAAGCCGGAGACCAGGACGGGGGTGCCGGGGCCGGCGAGGCTCTTGACGGCGATGTTCAGGGCGTGCGTGGCATTGGAGGTCAGGATCACCCGCTCCGGCTCGGGGACATGGAAAAGCGCCGCGGCCTCCTCGCGGCAGCGCAGGACCGTATCGGCCGCGCGCATGGCGGCCGCGTGGCCGCCGCGGCCGGGGCTGGACATGGTGGAGATGGCGCGCGCCACGGCGCGCGCCACTTGGGGCGGTTTTTGCAGGGTGGTCGCCGCACAATCCAGATAGATCATGTCGTCACCCCTGTCAGGCGTATATTTCGCGGTACGTTCCGGCTGCATCCATGCTGTATACGTGAAGCGGCGCGAGCGAGGCGGCCCTGAGAACTTCCAGCGCCAGGGGCAGCCGCTGCGCGGCGATTTTAACAAGATAGCCGCACCCTTCCGTCGAAACGGAGACGGGCGAGCGGATCAGCTGTGCCGTGATCCCGGCGCGTTCCAGCGCCTTCTGTGTACGCTGGCCGTAAGTCAGGGAGCGGCACGAAAGAAAGTAATGGGTCATGAAGAAAACGCTCCTCTCGGGACAGTATATGCCCTCCGGGAGTGTACTGACAAAAAGGAAGCCTGTACGGCCCTGAGGCCGTACAGGCATTCTGATGGGAGCAGCCGAAAACAGGCGTCACAGCCGGGTCAGAAGCGCGACCGCGTGGGCCGCGATCCCCTGCTCCGCGCCCGTGAAGCCGAGAGATTCCTCCGTGGTGGCTTTCACATTGACGCACGCGGCGTCCAACCCCAGGGCCAGGGCCATGTTTTTACGCATGGCAGGAAGATATCCCGCGAGCTTCGGACGCTGCGCCACCAGCGTGGCGTCGATGTTCTCCACGCGATAGCCGTTTTGCGCCAGGAGCGCCGCCACACGGCGC
>DAOPLW010000252.1:0-2534 GCA_035391945.1 Oscillospiraceae bacterium
GATGCAGATGATCTTTCAGGACCCCATGGCCTGCCTCAACCCCCGCAAAAAGGTCGTGGACATCATCGCGCAGGGGCTGGATGTCCACCACCTCTATCAGGACCGCGCCGAGCGAGAAGCGAAGGTGGCCCGCATCCTTGAGAAGGTCGGCCTCGCCCCGGAGCACGCGGAGCGTTACCCGCACCAGTTTTCCGGCGGTCAGCGCCAGCGCGTGGGCATCGCCCGCGCCCTCATCATGAACCCGAAGCTCATCATCGCCGACGAGTGCATCTCGGCCCTGGACGTGTCCATCCAGGCGCAGGTGGTCAACCTCATGAAGGACATCCAGGCCGAAACGGGCACCTCATACCTCTTCATCGCCCACGACCTGTCCATGGTCAAGTACATCTCCGACCGCATCGGCGTACTGCACCTGGGCCATCTGGTGGAGACGGGCACCAAGGAGGAGATCTTCGATCGGCCCATCCACCCTTATACGCGCAGCCTCATCTCCGCCATCCCCTGCCCCAATCCCCGCGTGGAGAAGCAGCGCGTCTCGCTGCACTACGACTACGCCGAGAGCGGCATCGACTACGGCAAGGGCGCGTTCCATCTCGTGGGCGGCACACACAGGGTCCTGGCCACCGACGAGGAATACGCCCGCTTTCTTGAGGAAGCCGAGCGAAACCCCAATCCCGCGCAGTGACAAAAGCCCCCGCGGCAGGCCGACGGCCTGCCGCGGGGGCTTCCGCATGGCGGGGCAGCCCGGGAGGCTGCCCCGCCATGCGGAAGCGCGTTTTTGAAACGGCGCGGAACGTTTCAAAACGTCTTGATCGAACGGGAAAGACAACCCTGATGGTTTTCTTTCCCCTATCTTTCCTTCCGAACCCTTCGGGGCGGGGCCGATCGGCAGTCTTAAGCCCCCGCGGCAGGCCGACGGCCTGCCGCGGGGGCTTTTTGTCCGGTCCGTGCCGGAGCGGAGGGGTTTCGTCTCCCGGTCCGCGCTGTGGAGACACGCGGTCGGGGCATTTCTCTTCCGGTTTCCTGTCCGCGGCAACCGCGTCTGATGCCGCCGGGCCCCGCGCAGGGAAAAGCCGCGCGGGGCCCGGCATGCGGGAGGGCGCTTACTCCCCGAGGCGTTTTTTAAGGTCCAGAGATTTCGTGGAGAAGATAACGGGGTCCATCCGCTTGAGGCTCGGGCTGACGATGGGCTTAAATTCCATCTGGCCCAGTACGTCCTTCTCCAGGTCGATGCCGGGCGCGATCTCGATGAGCGTCAGCCCTTCGGGACGCACCTCAAAGACGGCCCGCTCGGTCACAAGCGTGATCTTCTTGCCCTTGAGGCTCTCGAATTTACCGTTAAAGGTAATCTGCTCAATGGTCTTGAGGAACTTCTTGCTCTTCCCCTCCTGGAGGATCTCCAGCTTCCCTTCGTCGACCTTGACCTTCAGGCCGCCGGCCGTAAACGTGCCGCAGAAGACGCACTCCTTGGAGTTCTGGCAGATGTCGATGAAGCCGCCGCAGCCGGGCACCTTGGGACCGAACTTGGAGACGTTGAGGCTTCCGTCCGGGTTGCATTCGGCCATGCCCAGAAAGGTGATGTCCACGCCGCCGCCGTCGTAGAAGTCGAACTGGTACGGGTGGTCGATGACCGCGTGCGGGCCGATGGTGCTGCCGAAGTTGAGGCCGCCCTGCGCCGCGCCGCCGTAAATACCGGGCTCGACCGTGGAGATGAAGCGGTCGGCCACGCCTTCCTCTTTGAGCAGTTCCGCCACTTTCTCCGGGACGCCGATGCCGAAGTTCAGGATGTGCTTCGAAGAATCCATCTGAAGGACGGCCCGGCGGCCGATGACCTTCCGGATCTCATGGGGACTGGGCACGACCTTCTCGTCGTAGACTCCGGCGCGGGAAATAAATTCGATATTGAAATCGGTGCCGGACGTCTGCATATGGTTCTTCTTGTCGGAGACGAGCGCGACGACGTCGACCATCGCGCCGGGCACCACGACCTGCTTGGGGTCCAGCGTCCCGCGCTTCACCAGCCGCTCGACCTGCACGATCACCTTGCCGTCGGCGTTGTGCGCGGCCATTGCCACAGAGAGGTTCTCCAGGCGCAGCGCCTCCCTGCTGATGCCGATGTTACCGTCCTCGTCGGCCTCCGTGCCGCGCAGAAGGGCCACATCCAGCTTCTGGGCCTTGTAAAACAGGTATTTCTTCCCATCGAGTTCGATCTTCTCGACCAGGTCCTCTTTGGCGGCCTGGTTGAGCTTGCCGCCCTCGTAGTCGGGGTCGACAAAGGTCTCCAGGCCGACGTGCGTCACGACGCCGGGCTTCTTCGCTGCCATGTCCCGGAACATCGTGGCCAGGACGCCCTGCGGGAAGTTGTAGGCCTCGATCTTGTTCTCGTTGACGAGCGGCGCGATCTTGGGGAAGAGGCCGTAGTGGCCGCCCACGGTGCGCTTAATGAGCCCCTCGTGGCAAAGATGGTTGAACCCGCGCACGGTGCCGCCGTCGCCCGGGCCGGACGCCCACATGAGGGAGATGCCCTTCGGGTG
>DAOPLW010000253.1:0-2520 GCA_035391945.1 Oscillospiraceae bacterium
ACAGGACCGCCGCGGCGATGCCGAGGACGAACATGATGCCGCCCATCGTCGGCGTGCCCTGTTTCTGCATGTGCCAGGTCGGGCCGTCCTCCCGGATGCTCTGCCCCGCTTTCAGACGGCGCAGCCACGGAATCAGGGCGCGTCCCGCCGCGAGCGTGACGAGAAGCGCCGCGAGAAAGGCGGCAGTGGGCAGTAACATGGTTTCCATCATCCTTTCCGTGGAGAAAGCCCCCGCGGTGGTTTTCGCGTTCCGGTCAGAAAGTATAGCACGGCACGCGGGATTACGCAATTGAAAACTGAGGGGAGCGGGCGACGCGGCTACATGTCCGCCAGCCGTGCCGCGACGACTTCGCGCTCGTCGAAGTGCCGCGTCTCATGACCCACGATCTGATATGTCTCATGGCCCTTGCCGCATAAAAGCACGATGTCGCCGGCCCGCGCGAGGGAGAGGGCCAAACTGATGGCGCGGCTGCGGTCCGCCTCCACGTGCAGGGCGGGGAAATCCTTCGGGATGCCGGGGAGGATATCGGCGATGATCGCCTCCGGCTTTTCCGTGCGGGGATTGTCCGAGGTGACCACCAGAATGTCCGCGCCGGCCGCCGCGGCCGCGCCCATGATGGGCCGCTTGCTGCGGTCGCGGTCCCCGCCGCAGCCGAAGACGAGGATGATCCGTCCGGGCGCGAAGTCCCGCACGGCCAAAAGAATGTTTTCCAGCGCGTTGGGCGTGTGGGCGTAGTCGATGAGGACCGTGAAATCCCGGCCCGTGGGGACAACTTCGATGCGCCCCTTGACGCCTCTGGCGCCTCCGAGCGAGGCACAGGCGTCTTTGAGGGAGATGCCCAGCGCGCGCGCGCAGGCGATGGTCGCCAGAGCGTTGTAGATCGTAAAGCCGCCCGGGATCGGGACCGTGGCCCGGGCGATGGCTTCGGCGGAAACGGCCTCGAAGGTGACGTGGTCCGGGTGCAGGCGGATGTTCTTGGCGACCACGTCCGCCTCGTTCTGGTTCTCCGAATAGGTGACGGCGGGGCAGGAAAGAGTCTCGCGGTACCACGCGCCCGCCTCGTCGTCGAGGTTGAGGACGGCCGTGTCGCTCTGCGCGAAGAGACGCCCCTTGGCGGCCCTGTAATTGGCCATGGTGCCGTGGAAGTCCAGATGGTCCTGTGTCAGGTTCGTAAAGACGCCCGCCGCGAAGCGGATGCCGTCCACGCGGTGCAGCAGCAGCGCGTGGGAGGAGACCTCCATGACGACGTGGGTGCAGCCGGCGTCGGCCATGCGCCTGAGCAGCCGCTGGAGCTCGAGCGCCTCCGGCGTCGTGCGCGCGGCGGGAAGCTCCTCGCTTTCGATGAGGTTGTGGATGGTGCCGATGAGGCCGACCCTGGCGCCGAGGGCGCCCTCGAGCATGGCCTTGATGAGATGGGTGGTGGTGGTCTTGCCGTTGGTGCCCGTGACGCCGACGACCGTGAGGCCGTCCGCCGGGCGGCCGTACCAGACGGCGGCGAGCGCGGCGAGCGCCGCGCGGCTGTCGGGCACGAGAATATAGGGGATCTCTTCGGCCGGCACGTGCTCGCAGACCACGGCCGCGGCGCCGCGGCGTCCGGCCTCGCCGATGAAATCGTGGCCGTCGGCGACGTAGCCCGGGATGGCCACGAACAGGGCGCCCGGCACAACCTCGCCGGAGGCGTGGGTGAGAGCGGTGATTTCCGTTTCCGCTTCGGCGGTGCAGCCGAGCGGGGAGAGGGCGGGCAGCAGCGCGGAAAGATGCATGGAACACCTCCAGACGCATGGACGGTCAAAGTGGAAACGGCGATTTGAAATTCGTTTCCTGGGCGGCGCGCCGCCCGTATCCCCGTCCGCGGGGCCGCCTTCGGCCCGGCGGGCGAATCATGCTCAGTCGCTGACGGCGGCGACCGCCATCTGTACCTCCACAACGGTGCCGCGCTCCACCTCGGTGCCGGCGGCGTAGTTCTGCCCCACCGCGATGGTGCCGTCGGCGGCGCCGGTGGCCTTCATATAAAGCCCGGCGTTGGTGAGCGCCCGATTGGCGGCCTCGGCCGAGAGGTTCGTGACGTTGGGGACCGTGACGAGGTCCGTGGGTTTCTCCTCGCCCAGGTAGAGCACCACCTCGCTGCCGCCAGGGATGAGCGCGCCGGCCGCGGGGATCTGATCGGTGACGGCGGTCCCGTCGCCGACGGTGCGGACCGTGAAGCCCGCCTCTTTCATCGTGCTCTCGGCGGTGGCCAGGGACTGCGAAATAACGCCGGGGACCGCCGTGTCGATGCCCTGGAGCTCGGAGGCCGTGTACTGCTTTTCCACGCCCATGTAGTCGAGGATATCGGCGATGAGGGGACCGGCCATGAGCGCTGCCATATTGCCGCCGCTGATGTAATAGCCGCGCGAGGTGTAGTTGCTGCCGCGGCTGGTGGGCGTCGGGGAGTCGTAGGCCAGGAGCACCACGACCTCCGGGTCGTCCGCGGGCGCGAAGCCGAGGAAGGAGACGATGTTGTCGCCCGTGTCCTCGTC
>DAOPLW010000254.1:0-2501 GCA_035391945.1 Oscillospiraceae bacterium
TCTTCTCCGCGCGGCCATAGCCCACGACGGCCTGCTTGACCTGCAGCGGCGTGTACTCAAAGATCCGTACGCCCGCCCGGAACGCGCACAGCAGAACGACGCCCCGCCCCTGCGCGACCGCAATGCCGGTTGTGAGGTTCGTGGCGCCCGTGCCGGAGGTGGCGAAGCATACGCCGACCTTGCCGGTGGCGCGGGCGTAGCCGTCGGCGGCGTGGGAGGCGCCCTGCTCGTGCGTGGTGAGGATATGCCGGATCTTTTTCCCATAGCCGTTGCGCTCGAACTCGTCGTAAATATTGAGAATGGTGCCTCCGGGGTAACCGAAGACGGTATCCACCCCCTGTTCGAGCAGACATTCCATGAGCGCCTGCGTGCTTTTCATGATCATGGGCTGCGACCTCCTTTTTCAGTGCGCTTCGGGGGAACCGTCCAAAAAACAAGAAGACCTCGTCCGTATAGGACGAAGTCTTCCCCCGTGGTACCACCTAAATTCGCGGCGACGTGCGCCGCGCACTCGAACCCGATAACGGCGGGCATCCGTTCCCGCCTACTTGGTTCGACGGGACAGCTCGCGGGCGACTTTCCGACCTCGTGCGCACGGGAGCTTACACCGGCCGCTCCCTCTCTTCGCATCTGCACGCTCGTACTTACCCGGTCATAGCCGGTTTGGACGTTTTTTGGATGTTTCGCCTATCATAACGTTTCGCGGTGCGTTTGTCAATTGCGCGGCAGGACTTTCTATGTTTTTCGCAAGCCGCGCGGCGCGCGGCGGCTCCTTTTTTAGGAAAGGTAGCCAAAAACGCGCACGGAAACGACGGCTTTTCCAGACTCCGGACCGGAAATCCGGCCGGAGGAACGGGCTCGGCTCGCGCCCCGCGCCGCACAGGCGGATGCCGAAGGGAGCCGGGGCCCCGCTTTGGCGGGGCGCCTCCGGGTTCGGATTTCGGCATTGTGCGCGCCGCCCGGCTGTGCTATAATAACCGCGATACGGCTATGCCGGCGACCCCATGGCGCGGCCGGCTCCCGCCCTCCGGGCGGCGCCGCGCTGCCGGACGGCGCGAAACGCGAAACGTCCCGCGCCGTCACGGACCTGCCGGCAAAACGCGCCGCGCGGGCGTTTTGATCTTTAATCCATGCGGGGTGATACCATGATTCTCTCCGGGCTGCAGAAGATGACGCTTCTGGACTATCCCGGCAAAATCGCGGCGACGGTCTTCACCGGCGGCTGCAATTTCCGCTGTCCGTTCTGCCACAACGCTTCGCTTGTCCTGGAGGCAAACGGGGCCGGGAAACTGACGCAGGAGGAGTTCTTCCGCTTCCTCGAAGAGCGGCGCGGCCTTCTCGACGGCGTGTGCGTCACGGGCGGCGAGCCGCTTCTGCAGGAAGACATCGCGGCGTTTCTCGCCAAGATCAAGGCCCTCGGCTTTCTTGTGAAGCTGGATACGAACGGGAGCTTCCCGACGGTGCTGGAGGCGCTCGTCGGGGCGGGCCTTGTCGACTATGCGGCGGTGGACGTCAAAAATTCCCCGGCCAAATACGCCGAGACGGCCGGTACGGGCGAGGACGTGCTGCCGCGGGTCCGGGAGAGCGTTGCGTTCCTCCTCTCCGGTCAGGTCGATTATGAATTCCGCACCACCGTCGTGAAGGAGTTCCACACCGGGGAAGATTTCGTAGCGATCGGCGAATGGATCCGGGGAGCCCGGCGGTATTTCCTGCAGAACTTCGTGGATTCGGGCAATCTCATCCGGCCCGGGCTCCACGGCGTCGGGAAAGAGGAGCTGGAGGCGTTCGCGGACGTTGTGCGCCCCTATGTCCCGTCGGTACAGATCCGGGGCGTATAGACCGTATATGGTATGCGAACAAAAATTTTGACCCAAGATATTGTGCATTGCCCTTGACAACTGCAGAAGGATGGATTACAATAAGCTTGTCCCTGGGGCCAACGCCCTTTCGGGGCAAGCTTTTTCATTGGATGAAAGCGCACAGCGCTTTTTTGTTCCCATCGCAATAAGATAGATGTGATAAGGAGTGAATGGTCGATGTATCAGGTCATAAAGAGAGACGGGAAAGTCGCACAGTTCAATATTAAGAAGATTGCCGATGCGATCACCAAGGCCTTTGATGCGCAGAACAAACAGTACAATCCCGATATCATCGACTTTCTCGCGCTCAAGGTCACGGCCGACTACCAGGACAAAATCAAAAACGGCCGCATCAGCGTGGAGGAGATCCAGGACAGCGTCGAGCAGGTCCTGGTCCAGGCGGGCTACGCGGACGTCGCGAAGGCGTATATCCTCTACCGCAAGCAGCGCGAAAAGATCCGCAACATGAAGTCCACGTTTCTGGACTACAAGGAACTGGTCAACAGCTACGTCAACATCAACGACTGGCGGGTCAAGGAGAATTCCACGGTCACGTATTCCGTGGGCGGCCTGATCCTGAGCAACTCCGGCGCCATCACCGCCAACTACTGGCTCTCGGAGGTCTACGACGACGAGGTGGCC
>DAOPLW010000255.1:0-2478 GCA_035391945.1 Oscillospiraceae bacterium
CCATCCCCGCCTCCAAGGTTCCTGTCTTCAAGCCCGGTAAGGCCATGAAGGACGCCATCGCGAAGTAATCAAAAAATCAAGGGGGCGCAGCCGGCCGGCTGCGCCCTTTTCTGCGGAGGAAATCATGCGTCTGGACAAATATCTCAAGCTCTCGCGGCTCATCAAGCGCCGCACCGTGGCCAACGATGCCTGCGACGCCGGGCGCGTCACGGTGAACGGGAAGAGCGCCAAGGCCGGCTACGAAGTCAAGGTCGGCGACGAGATCGCGCTGCGCTTCGGCGAGCGGCTGCTGCGCGTGGAGGTGCTCTCCGTGGCCGAGCACGTCGGCAAGGCCGACGCCCCCGCGCTCTATCAAGAGCTGCCGTAAGAGAAAGGCCTGAAAATTGAGGCCTATTTTGATCCAAAGCCTGGCTTTGCCCGGCTTTGACGGACTGCTGCCAAAAAGCTGCGCCGCTTTCCGCCGCGGCGGAAATAAAACCCAATCCGTCCGGAGGCGGACACGCGCCGCCGCGAGACTCTTTTGTCTGCGGCTATGGAACCGCGTCCGCCTTGACCGCGCGAAAGCGGGGGGGTTATCAAAGCCGGGCTTTGCCCGGCTTTGACGGACTGCTGCCAAAAAGCTGCGCCGCTTTCCGCCGCGGCGGAAATAAAACCCAATCCGTCCGGAGGCGGACACGCGCCGCCGCGAGACTCTTTTGTCTGCGGCTATGGAACCGCGTCCGCCTTGACCGCGCGAAAGCGGGGGGGTTATCAAAGCCGGGCTTTGCCCGGCTTTGATAACCCCCTGAAACGCTACTCCTCCGCAAGCATCCGCTCGAAGACGAGCTTGTCCGCGAGCGTCCGCACCGCCGCCGCGGGCAGAAGCGGCAGGCCGTCCTCCTCCGGCGGGGCCGCCGGAGAAGCCAAAAGCGCTTCCAGCCGCGCGCAGAAAAGATCATACGCCTCCCCGATCGCCCGGTCCGCCGTGAGCGCCTCGAGCACGCGGGCGATCTCCGCCATCGAAAGCACGTGCTTGAACAGCGAAATCATGATGAGCCGCGCCAGGTGTTCGCGCGCGTACTTTTTCTTCTCCGATGGCCGGACGAGCTTCATTTTCACGTAGTTGCCGACCATGGTCGCCGTCACCTGGTCCCCCGCCGTGACGGGCGCGAGCGCCTCGGTGAGAACCAGGAGGACCTGGTCCATATACAGCCCCAACGACGGCAGTTCCGCCCACCGCGGGCAGTGCGCCATCCTGTCGTTATCCATCTCTCCCACCTCCTTTCCGGTATTATAGCAAGCGGTTCCTTTTTCTGTCAATCTTTGCTTGACTAATTTATTTAACAGTGATATCCTCTATTATATCCAGTATTAAATACTATGTATGGAGGCATTCCTCACTTATGGATAACATGATCTGCGCCAATCTTTACGGCGATTCCCTGCTGCGCTTCACCGTGCTGGACGAAGCGGGACGCTACCGCTCGCTGGCCGCCGCGTTCCTTTCGCGGCTGGCGGAGCGCTTCGGCATCCGCGCGGTCAGCCGCGCCCACTTCGGCTATACCGTCGACCGCGGGCGCAAGCTCCTCGACCGCGATCTGCGCGCGCCGCTCGACTGCCGCTACGCGCTCCTGGAATACGGCGGGAACGACTGCGACCACGACTGGAAGGCCGTGGCGGCCGCGCCGGACGCCGCGCACGGGCCAAAGACGCCGCTTTCCGACTTTACGAAGACGCTCTCCGGCATGGCGGACGATCTCGCCGCCGCGGGCGCCGTGCCGGTCTTCATGACGCTGCCACCCATCGACGCGGAGCGCTACCTCGCCTTCATCGGACGCTGCGGCGCGGACGCGCGGTCGGTATTGCGCTGGCTGGGGGACGTGCAGATGATCTACCGTTTCCACGAGTCCTATTCGGACGCGGTCCTCAAGCTGGCGGGGGAAAAGGGCCTGCCCATCGTGGACGTGCGCTCCTACTTCCTCGACAAGCACAACTACCCCTCCCTCCTCTCCCAGGACGGCATCCACGCCAACGAGGAGGGCTACGCCCTCTTTTTCGCGGCCTTCGAGGACTTTCTCGCGGCACACGGCTTCGGGACCTGAGTGAACATGAATCCGGCGGGAGCCGGCCCGCAGGCCGGCTCCCGCCGGATTGTGCTTTTTATTACGCGATGGCAGGACTACAGCACGAAGTCCTCGTCCCTGTATTTGGCCGTATCCAGCACCGCCGGGCGCGGCGGCGTGCGTTTGAGCGGGTCATAGCGGAACGCGCCGCAGTGGAAGCCGGCCTCCACCACGCCGGCGCGCAGGCAGAGCACCCGCTCCTCATCCAGCCTTTTCCCCTTCGCGCAGTATGCGCAGCGCGGCTCGATCCCCTTCCGGAACAGCATCCGGCATCACCCCGTTTCGGTCCGACGACCTCTCTTGGCATCATTGTACCACGCGGGCGCGGCGTTTTCCACTGTTTTTCCGCAGGGAGAGGGCCGAAACGATGAGAAAC
>DAOPLW010000256.1:0-2478 GCA_035391945.1 Oscillospiraceae bacterium
CTCGTCTCCGCCCGTGTGGACTGGGGCGTATATTACACCTACGCCGTCGGCTGCATGCTGAGCGGCGAGGAGATCTCCCAGGATTGGTGCAAGGGCCTCT
This sequence comes from Oscillospiraceae bacterium, assembly GCA_035391945.1. Lineage (GTDB taxonomy): Bacteria > Bacillota > Clostridia > Oscillospirales > Oscillospiraceae > DAOPLW01. Next base: position 101 of record DAOPLW010000256.1, read on the forward strand.
CCGACGGCGCCGTGTACCTCTCCCCGCTCAATGAAAGCATTATCGCGGAAGGGACCGCGGACGCCGTCGCCACGGCGGAAGCCGCCATCAAGGACGGCACCCTGCACGTCTTCGCGGGCCCGCTGACCGGCACCGGCACGGACTTCTCCGGCAACACCATCACGCTCGACCTCAAGGAAGGCGAGTGGTTCCACGAGCAGGAGGAGTCCTCCGCGCCGTCCTTCCAGTATATCATTCCCGGCATCAACATCGTTCAGTAACATCGGCGCGGCCCGGCGGAAGCCGGACGCGGAGAGCGCGGCCCGCCCGTCTGCGGGCGGGCCGCGCGCGCAGAAGGGGGACGCTTGGCCCCCCTTTTGCCGTTCCACGCGGAGCATCCGGAGGACGCTCCGTGCGCGTTTCCGGAGACGCTCCGGAGGCGGGCACGAACCGTCCCCACGCGCGTGAAAGAGGGCCCCGTGCCCGATATGGGGCGGGGCGCAGAAAAGGGGCGGGACACGCCCCGCGGCGGTTATATCACGGGCTCCCCGCGTTTGGCGGGGCGTCCGCAGGGGGGAGAGGCAATGGACAGGCCCAGCGCCATCGAACTGCGGCACATCACGAAACGCTTCGGAAGCGTCGTCGCCAACGACGACGTGTCCCTGTGCGTGCACCGCGGCGAGATCCTCTCGCTCCTGGGCGAGAACGGCAGCGGCAAGACCACGCTCATGAACATGCTCTCGGGCATCTACTACCCGGACGAGGGCGAGATCCTGGTAAACGGGGAAAGCGTGGTCATCCACTCCCCCGCCGACGCGTTCCGGCTGGGCATCGGCATGATCCACCAGCACTTCAAGCTCGTGGACGTCCTCACCGCGGCGGAGAACATCGTTCTGGGCCTTCCCGAGAAGGGGAAATTCGACCGGAAGGCCATCGCCGCGCGGATCGCCGGGATCAGCGGGCGCTACGGCTTCGAGCTCGACCCCGCCCGGAAGATCTACGACATGGCCGTCTCGGAGAAGCAGACGGTGGAGATCGTCAAGGTGCTCTACCGCGGCGCAGACATCCTGATCCTCGACGAGCCGACCGCCGTTCTGACCCCGCAGGAGACGGAAAAGCTCTTTTCGGTCCTGCGCAATATGAAGGCGGACGGCAAGGCCATCGTCATCATCACGCATAAACTGGGCGAAGTCATGGAGATTTCCGACCGCGTCGCGGTGCTGCGCCGCGGCCGGTACATCGGCGCGGTCCGGACGGCGGAGACGAGCCCGCAGGAACTCACCGATATGATGGTGGGCCGCGCGGTGAGCCTCGATATCGAGCGGCCGGAGCCGAAGGATCCGGCGCGGCGCCTTTGTGTTGAGAATCTTTCGTGTCTCAACGGGGAAGGCCTGAAGGCGCTCTCCGGCGTCTCCTTCGAGGTGCGTAGCGGCGAGATCCTGGGCGTTGCCGGGATCGCCGGGAGCGGGCAGAAGGAGCTCTGCGAGGCCATCGCGGGCCTCCAGCCGGTCACCGCCGGCCGCATCCTGTACTTCCCGCCGGCGAAGAACGACGGGGCCCCGCAGCGCGGGGCGGCGGTTGATGCCGCCGAATATTCGGAGCGGAGCGAAGAATTTCCGCAGGGCGGATTCAGTTCGCCCGAGGATGAAAAAATAAAAGGGGCCCCCGCGCGGGCCAGGGAAAGCGGGCCGCGCGGGGAGAACCTCGTGGGGAAGACGCCGCTCTCCATCCGGAAGCTGGGCGTGAGCCTCGCCTTCGTCCCGGAGGACCGCCTGGGGATGGGCCTCGTGGGCGACATGGGCATGGTGGACAACATGATGCTCAAGAGTTACGCGAGGGGGAAGTCCTTTTTCACCGACCGGAGACCCTCCCGGAAGCTCGCCGAGGACATCGTCGAGAAGCTGGAGGTGAGCACCCCGGGCGTCACCACGCCCGTGCGCCAGCTCTCCGGCGGCAACGTCCAGAAGGTGCTCGTCGGCCGCGAGATCGCCTCCGCGCCGACGGTGCTTATGGCCGCCTATCCCGTGCGCGGGCTGGACATCAATTCCTCCTATACGATTTACGGCCTCCTCAATGAGCAGAAGCGCCGCGGCGTGGCCGTCATTTACGTCGGCGAGGACCTGGACGTGCTCCTGGAGCTCTGCGACCGCATCCTCGTGCTCTGCGGCGGGAGGGTCAGCGGAATCGTGGACGGCAGGACGGGCACGAAAGAACGCCTGGGTCTGCTCATGACCCAGTTGCCGCAGGAAGGAGGCGGGACGGATGCGTGAACCGCATGCCGCGCGGCGGGAGCCGCTCCTCCGCATCGCCCGGCGCGAGCCGATGCCCGCCTCGCGGGCGTGGCTGGTGCGTCTGGCGGCGGTTCTGCTGGCGCTTTTGACCGGCGGTGTCATCGTGCT
>DAOPLW010000257.1:0-2476 GCA_035391945.1 Oscillospiraceae bacterium
GTCGGCGTATGCTTCGCCACCTCCGGCCCGGGCGCCACGAACCTCACAACCGGCATCGCCACCGCCTATATGGACTCCTCCCCCGTGGTCTTCATCACCGTGAACGTCGCCGAGCCGCTCGTCGGCAAGGACTCCTTCCAGGAGGTCGACATCACGGGCATCACGATGCCCATCACAAAAGGAAACTACTTGGTGCGCGACGCCTCGCAGCTCGTCGACATCCTGCGCGAGGCCTTCGCCATCGCCCGCAGTGGCCGCCCGGGCCCGGTCCTCATCGACATCCTGAAAAACGTCACCTACGCCGACGTGGGCTACACGCCCCTCCCCGTCTCCGAGCACGCCTCCCACGGCCGGCTGGCGGCGCTCCTGCACCGCGCAAGCCACGACCTGAAAACGCCGGAGCCCGACCACAGCGACATCCAAGTCCTTCTGGACATGATCGAGCATGCCGAGCGCCCGCTCGTTCTTGTGGGCGGCGGCGTCATCCGCTCCCGCGGCGCCGTGCCGGAGTTCCGGAAGTTTATCGAGACGCTGGGCGCGCCCGTCACCTCCACCATCATGGGCGGCGGCGCCTGCCCGGGTAACCATCCGCTCTTCACCGGCATGATCGGCATGCACGGCTCCCACGCCTCCAACCTCGCCACCGCCGAGTGCGATCTGCTTATCGCCGTGGGCTGCCGCTTCTCCGACCGCGTCACCTGCGACCCTACGACCTTCGCCGGGCAGGCCGAAATCGTGCAGATCGACATTGACCGTGCCGAGATCGACAAGAACGTAAAAACCGACCACCACATCGTGGGCGACGCGCGCCGCGTCCTGGAGCTCTTAAACGAATGCCTGAAGCCCCACGACTACCCTGCGTGGAAGGAGTGGGTCTTCTCCCACACCGAACCGCCCCTTCCGCACAGCCCCGACAAGCTCGCCCCCGACGAGATCCTGGAGGCCATTCAGGCCGCCACCGGCGGGGACGCCATCATCGCAACGGACGTCGGCCAGCACCAGATGTGGGCCGCGCAGTACTACCACTTCAGCCGCCCCGGGCAGCTCATTACCTCCGGCGGCTTCGGCACCATGGGCTTCGGCCTCGGCGCCGCCATGGGCGCCAAGGTCGGGGTCCCCGAGAAGCCCGTGGTCCTGTGTACCGGCGACGGCTGCTTCCGCATGAACTGCCACGAGCTCTCCACGCTCGAGTACTACGGCATCCCCGTGGTCGTCGTGGTCTTCAACAACCGCACGCTGGGCATGGTGCGCCAGTGGCAGACGCTCATCTACGACAAGCGCTACGCCCAGACCACCCTCGACCGCGGCCCGGACTTCGTGAAGCTGGTGGAGGCTTACGGGCTGGAGGGCGCGCGCGCGTCGAACCGCGAAGCGTTCGAGGAGGCGCTGCGCCGCGGCCTCTCCTGCGGCAAAACCTTTGTCATCGACTGCACCATCGACACGGACGCCATGGTGCATCCCATGGTCTTCGGCGGCAAACCCATCACCAACTTCCTGTTGGATTAAAGGAGGAAGCCGGAATGAAAAACTTGGAGCGACACACCCTCTCCGTTCTGGTGGAAAATGCCGCCGGCGTTCTCTCGCAGGTCTCCCGTCTTTTCTCCCGGAAGGGCTATAACATCGAGAGCCTCGCCGTGGGCACCACGGACGACCCGACCGTCTCCCGCATCACCATTGAGGTCCTGGGGGACAACGCGATGATCGAGCAGCTTATGAACCAGCTCCGGAAGCTCTTCCCGGTCTATTCCGTGCAGCGCCTCTCGCCCGAGAAATCCATCCGCCGCGAGCTGGTGCTCATCAAAGTGAAGGCCCCGACGCCCGACGTGCGCAACGAGATCGTCCAGATCGCGAACATTTTCCGCGCCTCCATCATCGACGTCTCCCTCTTCTCCCTCACCCTCGCCCTCATCGGCGACGAGGGGAAGGACGATGCCATGCAGAAGCTCCTGGCCTCCTTCGGCATCCTGGAGCTCGTCCGCACCGGCATGATCGCGCTCGAGCGCGGGCGCGACACCATCAACGACGACAACAAGGAGAAAGCGGAGTTCAACTACGGCAAGAACGTCCTGTAGCGCGCCCCGTCCGCACCGTCCGGGGCAAAATTCGATCCTATATACCTATTAATGTTTATGTTGGAGAAGGAGTGTATCACCATGGCGAAAATGTACTACGAGAAGGACTGCAACCTGAGCGATCTGAAGGGCAAGAAGATCGCCATCATCGGCTACGGCTCCCAGGGCCACGCCCACGCGCTCAACCTGCACGACTCCGGGTGCGACGTCACGGTCGGCCTGCGCAAGGGCAGCCGCAACTGGGCCGCGGCGGAAAAAGCGGGTCTGAAGGTCATGACCGTGCCCGAGGCCGCCAAGTGGGGCGACATCGTCATGATGCTCATCAACGATGAAGTCCAGGCCGACGTCTACAGCAAGGACATCGCCCCCAACCTCACGGCCGGCAACGCGCTCGCCTTCGCGCA
>DAOPLW010000258.1:0-2469 GCA_035391945.1 Oscillospiraceae bacterium
GAGCACCTCCACGGCACGAAGCGCCGCCTCGACGCTCTCGGGGTAGACGTCGTGCATTAGGATGATGTCCCCGTCCCGCGCGTTTTCCGAGAGATAAGCCACGATCCGGTCGACGTTTTTGTCCTCCCAGTCGAGTGTATCGAGCGACCAGCGGATGAGCGGTGCGCAGGCGTATTTCTGCACGCACGCGTTATAGAAGCCATAGGGCGGGCGGACGAGAAACCGCGTCTGGCCCGTGAGCGGCGAGAGGAGCGACCGCGCGCAGCCGAGCTCCTGCCGGAGCCGGGCGGGCGTGAGACGGGTGAGATCCAGATGCCCGTTGCCGTGGATGCCGACCTCGTAGCCCTCGCGCGCCATCCGTCTCACGATCTCCTCGCGGCCTTCCACCTTCTCGCCGAGAAGAAAGAAGGTGGCCGTGACGCAGCGCTCGCCCAAACCGTCGAGAAGCACCGTGGTCGTGTCGCTCCGGGGGCCGTCGTCAAAGGTCAGCGCCAGAAGTCCCGCGTCCGGCACGTCCGCGGCGGCGCCCGTTTCCACGCTCTCCGCCGTGCGCGGCAGCAGAAGGGCGAGCGCCGTGAGCAAAAAAAGAAGAAGCGGGCCGACCCGCCCTTTTTTTCTCAAACGCATCACCTCCGCGGGATTCAGTATCCCACCGGAGCCCTCTTTCATACCGGGATTCATTGACAGGGGCCGCAGGATTTTGGTATACTATGGAGCAGTTCCGCCGCGCGGCGCGCGGCGGAAAGCGCCCGGAGCAAAGAATTCCGCTATTACGGACAACCCTGCACGGATGCAGGCCGAGAGGGGCAGCTTACTATCTATGGCAAAAACCATTCAAAAAAACGATTACGGCAACGAGAGCATCTCCTCCCTCAAGGGGGCCGACCGCGTCCGGAAACGCCCGGGCGTCATCTTCGGCTCCGACGGGCTGGAGGGCTGCGAGCACGCCGTTTTTGAGATCCTCTCCAACGCCATCGACGAGGCGCGCGAGGGATACGGCGCGAGCATCGTCCTCACGCATTACCGGGACGGCTCCATCGAGGTGGAGGACTTCGGCCGCGGATGTCCCGTGGCGTGGAACGCCGCCGAGGGCCGCTTCAACTGGGAACTCGTTTTCTGCGAACTCTACGCCGGCGGAAAATACGACAACAACGAGGGCGAAAACTACGAATACTCCCTGGGTCTAAACGGCCTGGGCTCCTGCGCCACGCAGTACGCCTCGGAATATATGGACGTGACCGTCTGGCGCGACGGGAAGAAATATTCGCTCCGGTTCGAAAAGGGCGAGAACGTCGGTGGGCTCCGCGAGGAGCCGTTTTCCGGGAAGCGCACGGGCACTCTTATCCGCTGGAAGCCGGACCGGGACGTCTTTACGGACACGGACATCCCCGCGGAATACTTCTCCGGGACGCTCAAAAAGCAGGCGGTGGTCAACGCGGGGGTCACCTTCCGCTTCCGGGAAGAGGCGGACGGGAAAAAGTTCGAGGAGAGCGAATTCCGCTACGAGGACGGCATCTCGGACTACGTCGGCGAGGTCGCGGGGCCGGAGAGCCTCACGCCCGTCGTCTTCTGGCAGGACGAACGGCGCGGCCGCGACCGCGCGGACCGGCCGGAATACAAGGTGAAGCTCTCCGCGGCGCTGTGCTTTTCAAACACCGTGAGCCTCGTCGAATACTACCACAACTCCTCCTTCCTGGAGTACGGCGGCGCGCCGGAGAAGGCGGTCAAGTCCGGCTTCGTCTCGGCGATCGACGCGTACCTCCGCCAGAACAACAAGTACCAGAAGAACGAGAGCAAGCTGAACTTCGCGGACGTCCAGGACGCGCTGGTCCTCGTTACGAACTGCTTCTCCACCCGGACGAGCTACGAGAACCAGACGAAAAAGGCCATCAACAACCGCTTCATCCAGGAGGCCATGACCGACTTCTTCCGCAGCCGCCTGGAAATCTATTTCATCGAGAACCCGGCGCAGGCGGAGAAGGTCGCCGAGCAGGTCCTTATCAACAAACGCAGCCGCGAGACGGCGGAGAAGGCGCGGCTGAACATCCGCAAGAAGCTCTCGGGCAGCGTCGATATCGCCAACCGCGTGCAGAAGTTCGTGGACTGCCGCAGCCGCGACGTCGGCAAACGCGAAATCTACATCGTCGAGGGCGACAGCGCTCTCGGCGCGGTCAAGCTCTCCCGGGACGCGGAGTTCCAGGGCATCATGCCCGTGCGCGGCAAGATCCTCAACTGCCTCAAGGCGGATTACGGCAAGATCTTCAAGAGCGAGATCATCACGGACCTCCTGAAAGTCCTCGGCTGCGGCGTGCAGGTGCCGGGGAAGGCCGCGAAGGACCTCGCGGCGTTCGACCTGAACGCGCTGCGCTGGAACAAGATCATCCTCTGCACCGACGCGGACGTGGACGGGTTCCAGATAAGGACGCTCATCCTCACGATGCTCTACCGGCTCACGCCCGCGCTCATCGA
>DAOPLW010000259.1:0-2437 GCA_035391945.1 Oscillospiraceae bacterium
TTTTTATGGTGCTGATCGTGGGCATCTGGGCGCCGGTCTCCATTTTTTCGTTTCCCTACCTGCGGCACGCGGGGCACGAACAGCAATTTTTGGGCTTCTATACCATGTCGCTGGGAGTCCTCATGGGGCTGGCCATGGCGAAGAACTTTGTGACGCTCTATATGTTTTTTGAGATGATGTCCCTCATCACCATGCCGCTGGTGCTTCACGCCGGTACCGCCGAGGCGCGCCGCGCGGGCTTTAAGTACCTGGGATACTCCGTGTTCGGCGCCGGGATGGCGCTTGCCGGCTTCTTTTTCCTGTCGTTTTATACGGTCTCCCCGGACTTTGCGGCCGGCGGCGTTCTGGACCTGACGAAGGCTGCGCCGCACCGCGCGCTGCTTCTCGTCGTATATTTCCTCATGATCACCGGGTTCGGCGCGAAGGCCGGCATGATGCCCATGCAGGCGTGGCTGCCCACCGCGCATCCCGTGGCGCCCGCGCCCGCTTCGGCGCTTCTCTCCGGCATCATCACCAAGGGCGGGGTCCTGGCGATCATCCGGGTCACCTACTACATGTTCGGCCCGGATTTCCTCATGGGAAGCTGGGCGGTGGAGACGCTCTCCATCCTTGCGCTGAGCACGATCTTCGTCGGCTCCATGCTGGCGCTGCGGGAGAAGCAGCTGAAAAAAAGGCTGGCCTACTCCACGGTCAGCCAGGTCTCCTATGTGCTTTTCGGCCTCCTGCTCTTAACGCCCGGCGGCGTGCGCGGTGCCTTGCTCCAGATCGTGTTTCACGCGCTTGCCAAGGACACGCTCTTCCTGGCCGCGGGCGCCATCATCTTCTCCACGGGCTACCGGAGGGTGGAGGAGCTCACCGGCATTGGGAGACAGATGCCGGTGACCATGCTGTGCTTTCTGGCGGCGTCGCTGTCCCTCATCGGCATCCCGCCCATGAGTGGTTTTGTCAGCAAATGGAATCTTGCCACGGCCGCCCTCGCTTCCGCGCCCGGCGTTCTGGGGATAGCGGGCGTCGCCGTTCTGATTCTCTCCGCGCTTTTAACGGCCGCTTATCTGCTTCCGGTCGTCACGCGCGGTTTCTTTCCCGGGGAGGGATATGTCGCCAAACGCAGGGAAGTCTGCCCGCGCATGACAGGCCCGATGCTCGCGTTTTCCGCGCTGGCTCTGCTCTTCGGCCTCTTCCCAGGCGGACTCATCGACTGGATCAACCGTTTGGTGACCAGGATTTTCTGATCCGGAAAAGGAGAAGGTTCCATGCACTGTTTCTTGATGCTGCCGGTCCTGTTTCCCATACTGGCCGGAGGATATCTCCTGGCGGTCAGGCCGAAGAGCAGCAAAACGCGTAATACGTTTATTATGACGGTTGTGCTCGTTGCGGCCGTGCTCTCGCTTATTGCCATTTATCTTGCCTGGCGCGACGGCAGCGAGGCTTTGGCCTGCACGCTGGTTCGCTTTTCGGAACGCTTTTCCATCTCCCTGCGCATCGACGGCGCCTCCATGGTCTATGGTGCCATCGTATCGGTGCTCTGGCCGCTCATCACGCTCTATTCGCTTGACTACATGACCCATGAGGGTGCGGAAAACCGCTTTTTCAGCTTTTGGCTCATGAGCTTCGGCGTCGTTCTGGGTATCGCCTTCGCCGAGGACTTCCTCACGCTCTATCTTTTCTATGAGCTCCTCACGCTGGCGACGCTGCCTCTTGTGATGCATTCCATGGACGAGAAGGCGCGGTACGCCGGACGGAAATATGTGCTCTACTCCATTTCCGGCGCGGCGTTTGCCTTCATCGGCATCGTGTTCCTGCTCAATTACGGAACGACCCTGAACTTTACGTACGGGGGCGTCCTCGACGGCGCGCTCGTCGCGGGCAATGAGAATACGCTCCTGCAGGTGTTTATCTGCGCGTTCTTCGGCTTCGGCGTGAAGGCCGCGGTTTTCCCGTTCCATGGCTGGCTGCCGGACGCCTCCGTCGCGCCGACGCCGGTCACGGCGCTCCTGCACGCCGTGGCGGTCGTGAAAGCCGGCGCTTTCGCCGTGATGCGGCTGATCTATTTCGGATTCGGCGCCGATTTTCTGCGAGGCACCTACGCGCAGACGATCGTCATGGCGGCTACCATCATTACCATCGTCTATGGCTCCGCCAAGGCGCTGCGCACGCCGCACCTGAAGCGCCGCCTGGCGTATTCCACCGTGAGCAACCTCTCCTACATCCTCTTTGCGTTCACCATCATGACGCCCGCGGGCCTGACCGGCGGCCTGACCCACATGGTGTACCACGCCTTCATCAAGATCACGCTCTTTTCCTGCGCGGGCGCGATCATCCAGAAGGGCGGCAAGGAATACACCTACGAGATGGAGGGGCTCGGGAGGGCGATGCCGATCGTCATGGCCACCTTTACGCTCTGCTCCGTCGCGCTCATGGGCATTCCGCCCCTGGG
>DAOPLW010000260.1:0-2436 GCA_035391945.1 Oscillospiraceae bacterium
CGAAGGACGTACAAAAAAGATTTTGTTCTTGACAGGCGCCGCGACGTTTGATATACTAATCCGGCAAAACAAAGAAGGACGGTGCCCGTCCTCACCTCCCGCCGCGGGCGAAGGGGTCAACACGGTTCGTCGCGTCCCGAAGGGGGCGCGTACGCTCCCGCGCGGGCGCCGCTTCGGTGTCCGCGTTTTTGTTTTTACCGTATGGGAGGTGTTTTCAAATCAGTAAGCTGGAGCATCAGATCAATGAAGAAATTCGGGACCGGGAGGTCCGCCTCGTATCGCAGGACGGCGAGCAGCTGGGCATCATGTCCGCAAGAGAGGCTCTTGCCGTCGCGCAGGAGCGGGAGCTGGATCTCGTCAAGATTTCTCCAAACGCCAAGCCGCCGGTCTGCAAGCTCATGGACTACGGCAAATTCCGCTTTGAACAGACCAAGCGGGAGAAAGAGGCCCGTAAGAACCAGCACGTCGTGGAGATCAAGGAAGTCCGCATGTCGCCGGGCATCGACATCAACGACTTCAACGTCAAGCTCCGGAACGCGCAGAAGTTCCTCGCGGACGGCGACCGGGTTAAGGTCACTGTGCGCTTCAGAGGCCGCGAGATGGCCCATACCAACCTCGGCGAGGCCCTGCTCCTGAAATTCGCCGAGCAGTGCCAGGAAGTCGGAACACTGGATAAAAATCCAAAACTGGACGGGCGGCATATGACCATGTTCCTTTCCTCCAAGGTCACCAAGCCCGCTAAAGCAGAATAACGGAAGGAGAAACCCCACCATGCCTAAGATCAAGACACACAGCGGTGCAAAGAAGAGATTCAATCTCACCAAGACCGGCAAGGTCAAGCGCTCGCACGCGTTCAAATCGCACCTTCTCAACGGCCACGGCAAAACCACCAAGCGCAAGAGAGGCCTCCGTGCCGGCGCGTATGCGGACGATACCAACGCCGCCACCATCCGCCGCATGATCCCGTATAAATAAAATTCGCTTTTGAGTATAGGAGGCAGTCATCATGGCAAGAGTCAAGGGCGCGATGATGTCGCGCAAGAGAAGAAGCAAAATCCTCGGGCTGGCCAAGGGCTATTGGGGCGCCAAGTCCAAGCATTTCAAGATGGCCAACCAGCAGGTTATGAAGTCCCTTACCTACGCGTATACCGGTCGCCGCCTGAAGAAGCGCGACTTCCGTCAGCTCTGGATCACCCGCATCTCCGCGGCCTGCAAGCAGAACGGCCTGAACTATTCCCGCTTCATGTACGGGCTCAAGCAGGCCGGCGTCGAGATCAACCGCAAGATGCTCGCCGAGCTCGCGGTGAGCGACAAGGCCGCATTCACGGCGCTGGCCGACATGGCCAAGGGAAAACTGGCGTAACACGGCACGCAAAAGGACAAGCCTGAATCGTTTCGATTCAGGCTTGTTTTCATTGTGCCGCAGCCGCGCGGCTGTCCGCGGCGCGCGGCGCCGCGCCGCAAACCGGCATCACGGCCGCTTTTCCGCCCTACGATTACGCCTCGCGGCGCGGGGTTTCCCGCGCCCGCCCGCTGGCGGGCGCGCACGCGCGCGCAAAATGCGCCGTTCGAAGCGGAGAATGCCGCGAAGGGTTTCGCCTTTACAGCGAAAAACAGCTCCGGGTCATTTGACGCCGTCTTGCTTTTTCGCAAGCGTGATCTTCCCTTCCGGCGCCTCGACGACAATCGCGCCGCCCGCCGGGACCGGCTCCTCCAGAAGCAGCCGCGCGAGCGCGTCCTCCACCTGCGTGCGGATGACCCGCCGGAGCGTTCTCGCGCCGCCGGCGTTGGAGCGGCCCTCCTCGGCGAGAAGCGCGAGCGCCTCGTCGGAGACTTCCAGCGCAAGGCCGCGCTGCCGCAGCCTCTCGCCCAGCGCCGCGAGGAGCCGCCGGGCGATCTCCAGCCGCTCCGGTTCTCCCAGGCGGCGAAAGACAATCACCTCGTCGATCCGCCCAAGGAGCTCCGGTCGGAACGTCTTTTTCAGCTCCGCCTCCGCCACGCTGCGGTCGGCGCGCGTTCCGTCCTCCTCCGTGGGAACGAAGCCCAGGCGCGCGCCGGAATTGAGCCGCGCGGCGCCCACGTTCGAGGTCATGACGATAAGCGTGTTCCGGAAATCCACCCGCCGCCCCTGCGAATCGGTCAGGATGCCGTCCTCCAGGATCTGCAGGAGGATGTTGAAGATCTCTCCGTGGGCTTTTTCCAGCTCGTCGAAGAGCACCAGGCTGTACGGCCGCTCCCGCACGCGGCGGGTGAGCTGTCCGCCCTCGTCGTAGCCCACGTAGCCTGGGGGCGCCCCGAGGAGCCGCGAGACCGTGTGCGCCTCCATATACTCGGACATGTCCAGCCGCAGCATGGCCTCCTCGCTTCCGAAGAGCGCCTCCGAGAGCGCGCGGCACAGCTCCGTTTTGCCGACCCCGCTCGGCCCGAGGAAGAGGA
>DAOPLW010000261.1:0-2436 GCA_035391945.1 Oscillospiraceae bacterium
GTCCCCTTGGGCCGCTTCTTTTTCCATCTTTTCTTGGCGGCGCAAGAAAAGATGGTCTCCGGAGGGCGGCCCCAAGCGAGAGCGCGTTTCTTACCGCCGCCGGCGCCCCGAAGAAAGACGAACCGCCCCGCGCACGCCGCACGGGCAGGGCCCCCAAATCTCACAGAGCAAGGAGAAGCCTCTTTTATGCACAGATTCACCAAACAGGAGATGACAGACGCCATCTCTGACCGGCTGCGCCGCAACTTCGGACGGGACCTGGACGAGGCCGACGAAAAACAGGTCTTCAAAGCCGCGGCGCTGGTCCTGCGGGACATCATGTCCGATCGCCGGCTGGAGACCGAGCGCAAAAACGAGGCCGCGCAGGCGCGGGAGGTGCATTACCTCTCGCTGGAATTCCTGCTCGGCCGCTCCCTGAAGAAAAACGCATACAACCTGGGCGTTCTGGAGCCCCTAGCCGCGGCGCTGGACGATCTGGAGCTCGGCGCGGACGCGGTCTTCGAGGCGGAGCCGGACGCCGGGCTCGGAAACGGCGGCCTCGGCCGCCTGGCCGCCTGCTACCTGGACAGCCTGACCACGCTGGAGATCCCCGCCACGGGCTACTCCATCTGCTATGAGCTGGGCATCTTCCGCCAGCGCATCGTGGACGGCGGGCAGGTGGAGCTGGCCGACAACTGGCTCGAACTCGGGGACGCCTGGCTCATCACCCGCGTGGACGAGGCCGAGGAGGTCCGCTTCGGCGGCACCGTCTCCGGCCGGTGGGAGAACGGGCACTACCGCGTCTCCCACACGGGCGGCACGACCGTTCTCGCCATCCCGCGCGACATGGAGGTCGCAGGCTACGGCACCGAGCACGTGAACCTTCTGCGTCTCTGGGACGCGAAGAGCCCCCAGCCGGCCGACATGAGCCTCTACTCGCGCGGCGAGTACCTCAAGGCCGTGGAGCAGCAGGCGATGGCGGAGGTCATCGCCAAGGTGCTCTACCCCGACGACAACCACTACGAGGGAAAATCCCTGCGCCTCAAGCAGCAGTATTTCTTCATCTCGGCGACCGTGCAGTCGATCGTCCGGCGGCACCGCGCGCAGTACGGGACGCTCCGGAACTTCGCGGAAAAGCACGTCATTCAGATCAACGACACCCACCCCGCGCTCGTCATTCCGGAGCTGATGCGCATCCTCCTGGACGAGGAGGGCTACAGCTGGGACGAGGCGTGGGGGATCGTGACGAAAACCGTCGCCTACACGAACCACACGGTCCTCTCCGAGGCGCTCGAGCGCTGGCCGCAGGCGCTCATCGAGCAGCTCCTGCCGCGCACCTGGATGCTCCTTTGCGAAATCAACAGCCGCTACCTCGCGGACCTGCGCGCCGCCTTCGGGGCCGACGAGGGAAAACTGCGCGAGATGGCGATCGTCTGGGGCGGTGAGGTGCGCATGGCGAACCTCTGCGTCTGCGCGTGCTTCCGCGTCAACGGCGTCTCCGCCCTCCACGCGGACATCCTGCGGCGGGACGTCTTCCGCGACGCCTGCCGCCGCACGCCGGAGAAATTTCTCGGCATCACCAACGGCGTCGACCACCGCCGCTTCCTCTCCCAGTCCAACCCGCGCCTGGACGCTTTCATCCGCGCGCTTACGGGCGGAGACGACTATCTCCTGCGCCCGGCCGAGGCGCTGCCGCTTCTGGAGCGCTACCGGGACGACGCGGCGGTTCTCTCCCGCCTGGGCGAAATCAAGGCGAAAAACAAGGCCGATTTCGCCGCATGGCTCCAGCGGGAGCGCGGCGTCGTCCTCAATACCGACGCGATGTTCGACGTACAGGTCAAACGCCTGCACGAGTATAAACGCCAGCTTCTCAACGCCATGCACATCGCGTGGCGGTATCTGCTTTTGAAGGACGGAGCGGACGCGGACGCGACGCCGCGCGTCTTCCTCTTCGGCGCCAAGGCCGCGCCGGGCTACCAGGCGGCCAAGCGCATCATCCGGCTCCTCGTCGCGCTCGCGGCGAAACTCGACGCCGACCCCGCCTGCCGGGGCCGTCTGCAGATGGTCTTCCTGGAAAATTACCGCGTGTCCCTCGCCGAACGGCTGATCCCGGCCTCGGAGCTCTCCGAGCAGATCTCCACCGCCGGCAAGGAGGCCTCCGGCACGGGCAACATGAAGTTCATGATGAACGGGGCCTTAACCATCGGCACGCTCGACGGCGCGAACGTCGAGATGCACGACGCCGTGGGGGACGAGGACATGTTTCTCTTCGGTCTCACCGCCCCGGAGGCGGAGGCGCTGCGCCGGGAAGGCTACAACCCCTATGCGTATTACGGCCGGAGCGAGCCGCTCAGGCGGGTTCTGACCTTTCTTTCCGACGGCCTGGGCGAATCCTTCGGCGACCTCACGGCGCGCCTTCTCTTCGGCTGCGGCGGCGCCGCAGACGAGTATCTGCTC
>DAOPLW010000262.1:0-2415 GCA_035391945.1 Oscillospiraceae bacterium
CCGCGCGCGGCGTTTTTTGGACGTGGCGGCGAACCGGACGAGAAAGACGAGAAGGACGAGTACCAGAAGTCCGGCGCCCAGCGCCGCCCAGGTGACGGGACCGGAGCCCCGGAGAAGGTCGACGGGAGTGAGACTCGGTGCGACGGTTTTTCTGCCCTCGGCGGCCGCGTAGCGCAGTGGTACCTCGGCGAAGCCGTCTTGCTGCGGGAACGACTGCAGGTAGGACGCGAGCGCATACCACGCCTTGACCTCGTTTCTTTCCCCATCATAGACGATCTGCGACTCGAAGTCTGTGATCGGGTCACCGTTTTTGTCCTTCGGCGTGAGGGACAAAAGGCCGTAGGTTTTGGAGGAGACCGCGCCGAGCATCTGCGCGGAATAGAGTTCGCAGGCCACGCGGTAGAGCTTGCCGTCCTCGATTTCCTCGCGCGTTCCGTCCGTCCGGAGGAGCGCCGCGTCCGTGACCTTGTCGAAAAACATCCGGTAGGGATTGAATGTCATGGTCATACCGGAGAAATAGAGCTGCGCCTCGGGCATGATGGGCGTGACGGACGCGTCCACCTCCGCCATGGCGCGCAGCTCCGCGCCGGTGAGATAGACCGTCAGGAGCGGATAGCCTGACCGGCCGTCCTTCCCCACGCCGAGCGAGCAGACGTTAAACGCGTCCGCCGTGGTGATCTCTCCCCTGACGAAGGAGCCGCGGATGACGCCCACCGGCTCCACGGCCACGTCCACCGGGACATAGTCCTCGCCCTCCGCCTGGGCGATGGCGAAGACGTAGGCGTCCGCGATGAGATTCCCGAGCGGCTCCTCCCGGTGCTCCTTCCCGAGGCTGGAGGGGGCGATGAAATCAAAATCCGTGCGGGCGAGCACCTCGTCGAAGCCGAGGCCGTAGTGGGAGAGGTACTCCTCCTCCACCAGGCGCTTGTAGCCCTCGATTTCGGCGGCCGTCTCCGCGTCCTCGGGCACGGCGCCGTCGAGCGCGACGAGCTCGTAGCCGCGCTTTTCCCAGCCGTCCTCCGTGCGCGCGAGGGTCAGCGCGCCCAGATGCGACGCGTATTCCCCGGCGGAGACGATGAGCGTGTCCCCGACCCGGATCGGTTCCGTCAAAAGCGTGTGCGTGTGACCGGAGACGATTACGTCGATTTCCGGGACCGCCTTTGCCAGAAGCTCGTCTTCGGATTTGTCCTGCTCCTCCCAGGTCCCGCTGTGGGAGAGGCAGACGATGAGGTCGCAGGTCTCGTTCTCCTGGATCTCGGAGACGACGCGCTCGGCCGCGTCGATGGGTGCGGTGAGCGCCATGCCGGATTTGGGCGCGCATTCGTCGGCGTCCACGCCGATGAGGCCGAAGACCGCCACGCGGTAAGACCCGGCCTCGATGATCGTGTAGTCTTTCACGCCGGCGGCTTCATATGCCGCGCGTACGGCCTCGGCGTCCGCCGAGAGGTCGTCCGGCGCGGGGGCGTAATTGGCCTCCACGAGGGCGGGCAGCCGGTCGCCGGAGGCGGCGGCGGCCTGGAGCATGGAGGCAAAGCCGGCAGCGCGGAAGTCGTATTCGTGGTTGCCGAAGGTCGCGGCGTCGTAACCGAGCGCGCCCAGGAGACGCAGCTCGGAGGCGTCGGTGGTGTAGATGGTCTGGAAGAGGGTGCCCATGGAAAAGTCGCCCGCGTCCACGGTGATGGTGGCTCCGTGTGCCGCGCGCTGCGCGCGAAGCGCCGTCGCCAGACGGGCGAACCCGCCCGAGGAGCCGCCGCTTTGCGTTCCGACGCTCTGGAGGTGGGAGTGCAGGTCGTGCGTGAAAAGAATGGTGATCTCCCCCTCCCCGGAGGCGGCGGCGAAGGGGACGGCCAGAGTCGTGCAGAAGAGGAGCAGCGCCAGAAAAAGCGCCAGCCGTCTGTTTTTGGTGGACATGTCAAATCTCCCTCCCGGATCCTGCTTCTATTTTGCCATGTTTTTCCCAAAAAGAAAAGGAAATTCTGCGTCCGGCATGCTACAATGGGAACATTCCGAAAACAGGAGCGTAAAAACAATGCTGATCTATCTCATGCGGCACGGCCAAACGGCCCTCAACAAGGACCACTGCTTTCAGGGGCAGCTCGATATGCCGCTGGACGACGAGGGGCTCGCGCAGTCCCGCGCGCTGGCGGACAGAATGAAGCGGATTGGGGGCGTGACGCGGCTCTGCTGCAGTCCGCTGCTCCGCGCGCGGACCACGGCCGCCGCCGTGGGGGAGGCCATGGGCCTTGCGCCGGAGCCGGTCCCCGGTCTGGAAGAGATCCGGGTGGGGCCCTGGGCGGGACAGCCGGCGAAGCAACTGCGCGACGGGCCGGAGGGAGAACTGGTCGGCCGCTTTCTCGATGAGGACGTGGACCTCGTCATTCCGGGCGGCGAGTCGGTGCGCCGGGTGCAGCGGCG
>DAOPLW010000263.1:0-2411 GCA_035391945.1 Oscillospiraceae bacterium
GCGCTATGATGGGAGCGCGAAAGGGAGGTGGTTCCTGTGACCGTATTGCTCATTGCGATCGCCCTCGGCTTCTTTGTTCTGGGCTATGCGTGCATGGGGCGCATCGACCGTTTTGTCAAGAGTGAGATTTCCGCGCCGCCGGTGCAGGAGGGGCAGCCGGCGGCGGAAATTTTGCTCTTCGGCGCCGGCGCCGCCGCGCAGGACTTGGCCCGGCGGCTGGAGGGGCGCTGCCCGGACGTACGCTGCGTCCCGGGGCCGGACGTGCCGGAATACCCGCGCTGTAAAGTGCTCCTGGCGCTTTCCGAGGACGACAGGGCAAACCTGCTCCTGTGCAGCCGCACGCAGCGGTTCTGTCCGGAGGCCGTCGTAGTCGCGCGCTGCAACGACCCCATGTACCGGGAGCTCTTCGCGGATACGGAAGCGCGGCGCGTGCTTGCGGCGTCTTGCTCTGCGGAAGCCGTTTTGGGCATTTTGAGGGGGCTGCGCGTCCTATGAGGAAACATCTGAACTTCGGGCCGGTCCAGACGCTCGCGGCCGGCTTTGCGCTCATCATTCTATCCGGCGCGCTTCTCCTCATGCTGCCTGTTTCCAGCCGCGGCGGCGCGGGCGTCCCGTTTCTTAACGCGCTCTTTACATCCTGCTCGGCCACCTGCGTGACGGGGCTGGTGGTCTATGACACCTGGACGCAGTTCTCCTGGTTCGGGCAGGCCGTGATATTGCTCCTCATCCAGACGGGGGGCCTCGGCTTTATGACCATCGCCGTCTCGCTTCCCATGGCGCTCGGGAGGCGCATCGGCCTGCGCGAACGCTCCTTCCTCATGGAGGCCGTCAGCTCCCTGCAGATAGGCGGCGTGGTGCGGCTCGTGCGGCGCATCCTGGTGGGGACGCTTCTCTTCGAGGGGGCGGGCGCGCTTATTTTAACGCTGCGCTTTTGGCCGTATTTCGGCGTGCGCGCGATCTGGTACGGCGTGTTCCACTCGGTGTCCGCGTTCTGCAACGCGGGCTTCGACCTCATGGGAAGCATCGCGCCCTACGCGTCCCTTACGCCCTTCGTCTCCGACCCGGTCGTATGCCTGACGGTCGCATGCCTGATTGTCGTGGGCGGCATCGGCTTTGTGGTGTGGAACGACCTGGCGCAAAACGGAATGAGCCCGCGGCGCTGGAACCTGCATACGCGCGCGGCCGTCACCGTCACGGCGGTGCTCATCGCGCTGGGAACGGTCGGGTTTCTGATAACGGAACAAAACGGTGTTCTTGCCGGCATGAGCGGCGGCGGGCGGTTCCTTGCCGCGCTCTTTCAGGCCGTGACGCCCCGCACGGCGGGGTTTAACACCGTGGGCACCGCCTCGCTTTCGGAGGGGGGAAAGCTCCTTACGATGCTCCTCATGGTCGTCGGCGCGAGTCCCGGCGGAACGGGCGGCGGCATCAAGACGACGACGTTCCTCGTGATCCTCGCCACGCTCTTTTCCTCCATGCGGCGGCGGGAGGATGTGAACCTCTTCCGCCACCGCCTGCCTTCGGACGCCGCGCGGCGGGCCTGCACGGGTGCGGCGTTCTACCTGCTTTTGATCCTCGGCGGCTGCTTTGTCCTGACGCTCTCGCAGCCGATGGCGCTCGTGGACGCGATGTTCGAGTCGATTTCGGCGATCGGCACGGTGGGGCTTTCCACCGGCGTCACGCGCTCCCTGTCCGCGGCGTCCCGGGTGGCCGTCATCCTGCTCATGTACAGCGGCCGCCTGGGCAGCCTCACGGTTTTCATGGCCGTCACGGAGCGCCGCCGGGCGGCGAAGCTGCGCAGCCCCGAAGGGAAAATCATCATTGGGTGAATAAAGGAGAATGGGTATGCGTTCTATGCTCGTCATCGGCGCGGGCCGGTTCGGCCGGCATCTTTCCATCAAGCTCGCGGAGCTCGGCAACGAGGTTATGGTCGTCGACAAGGACGAGGAAGTGGTCACGAAGCTCGCGCCACACGTCACGCGCGCCCAGATCGGCGACTGCATGGACGAGGAGGTGCTAAGCGCGCTGGGCGTCGGCAATTTCGACGTCTGCTTCGTGTGCATCAGCGACAATTTCCAGTCCTCGCTGGAGATCACTTCGCTCCTCAAGGAGCTCGGCGCGCGCACCGTCATCTCCAAGACCGACCGGGACATCCACGCGAAGTTCCTCCTCAAGATCGGCGCGGACGACGTCGTCTACCCCGAGCGGGACATGGCCCAGCGCACCGCGAACAAGTACAGCTCCCCGAACGTCTTCGACTACATCGAGCTGACCCCCGAATACGTCATTTTCGAGATGCTTGCCCCGGCGGCATGGGTGGGGAAGAGCATCCGCGAGCTGGACGTGCGCTCGAAGCACAACATCAACGTCATCGGGACCAAGCGCGGGGAGACCGTCATCCCCATGACGGACGC
>DAOPLW010000264.1:0-2407 GCA_035391945.1 Oscillospiraceae bacterium
CCTCTGCGCGGACGGGGGAGTGCGTGGCCGGCGCGAGAAAATTGAAGGAGCTCACGGCGGTCACGATCCGCTGATCAGGGGTGAATCCGGGCATGGCAAGCGCGGTGGTCATGCCGCAGGTGGTGTCCGCGATGGCATAAAGGAAGCCGCCGTGCGCGATGCCGTGGGGATTACAGAACTCGGGGCGCAGCGGGGTTTCCGAGACGACGCCTTTCTCAGTACAGTCCACGATGCGCAGGCCCAGAAGATGCGCGAAGGAGTCGCGCGTATCGACAAAATGCTGGGCCTTGGAAAGATCGGAATAAGATTTCACAAAAAGGGGCCTCCTTATTACAGTCGTTTTATTATAACAACAGCTTTTTGGTCAGTCAATAAACAATGCTGCATAAAATGAAAAAAATGGGAGGGATTCGTATGGAGCAGAACAGCCCGCCGCGCGGCGGTATGGCGGGGGCCTATGAGCGGGAAAACCAGCTCTTCAACCGGGTGTGGCCGCGCGTGGAAGAGCGCAGTGAGCAGCCAGACCGGGAACATTTTGAACGAAACGACCGCGACCGGTCCGAACGGACGGCCCGGACCGACCGCGTCCCGGCGGCATCCCCGGCCGCGCCGACATCCCCGGCCGCGGCGCCTATGCCAAAGGAGGAGGAGGCCCTGCGGCGGGCCATAGAGGGGGAACTCGCGGACTGGAGGACATACAGCGCGCTTGCCCTGCGGGGCCCCGGGCGGCAGGTCTTTTCCCAGATCGCCGCAGAGGAGCTGCGTCATGCCCGGCGGCTTTCGGCGGCCTATTTCACCGAGCGCGCGGTGCACTACTTCCCGCGGCAGCAGGCCAGAAGCGAACCGGCGTCGGACCTCATGGGCGCGCTGCGCGAACGCATCCTGCATGAGCGCGAGGGCGCGGCGGCGTACCGCCGCATGGCGGAGGCGGAGCGCGGGGCGCTCCGGCCGCTCCTTGAGACGCTCGCGGCGGAGGAGGACCGCCACGCGGCGCGGCTCATGGCGCTTCTGGAGAGCTGGGTGTAGAAATGCTGTTGCGCCCCGGGGCGGTTTGTGTTAGGATGGTCCCCTGAAAGAGAGGGGACCGGTATGGAGGACTTTGTTTTCTCCCGCGCGGCGCGGGAGGACGCGCCGGAGATCGCGGCGCTCTACCGCCGCGTGGCGGCTGGAAACGCGGAGAATCTCTCCGGCTGGAACGACGAATACCCGACGCGGGAATTTGCGGACGCCGACCTGAAGGATGGCGCGGTGTATGTCGCAAGACTGGACGGAAAGATCGTGGCGTCCGTCTCCCGGCTTCCGGGGGACGACCTGGACGACCTGCCCGTGGCCTATACGCCGGGGCGCTCGTGCGTGATGAACCGCCTGTGCGGGGAGCCTCCCCGCCAGCGGGAGGGATTGGGCCGCCGCCTGGCGGCGTATGCCTGCGCGGCGGCAAAGGCGGAGGGCTGTGTGACCGAGCGCCACCTCTGTCTGCGCGGAAACGACCCCGCGAACCGGCTCCACGAGGCCATGGGCTGCCGCCGGCTCGGCGAAGCGAGGCTTTATGATTTGGACTTTATCGTCTACGAACGGGTGCTGTAGGCGAATAACGGAATGTGGCCGCGGGCGCTTGCGCCCGCGGCCACATTTTATCCTGCTGACCGGTTACAGCGTCTCCAACTCCTCGAGCCAGAGGGAGGCGACCGCGTCCGACGGCATGCGCCAGTCGCCGCGGGGCGACAGGGAGAGGGTGCCGACCTTCGGGCTGTCCGGCAGGCACGAGCGCTTGTACTGCTGGGCGAAGAAGCGCCGGTAGAAGGTTTTGAGCCATCGGAGGACCGTTTCCGGCGCATATTCCCGGCCGAACGCATAGAGCGCGAGCCGATAGACTTTCCGCGGTGGGAAGTCCCAGCGGATGGCGTAAAAGAGGAAGAAATCATGAAGCGCGTAGGGACCCACGAGGTCCTCCGTCTTCTGGGATATCTTTCCCTCGATGGCCGGCAGGAGTTCAGGGGAGACGGGTGTTGCAAGGATGTCCGAGAGGACGTCCGACAAAGCCGCGTCCTCCTCCTGCTTGTCGTGGCAGACGTAATCCACGAGATGGCGCACGAGCGTTTTGGGAATCGAGGCGTTCACGCCGTACATGCTCATGTGATCGCCGTTGTAGGTGGCCCAGCCGAGCGCGAGTTCGGAGAGATCGCCCGTACCGATGACGATGCCGCCGGACTGGTTGGCGATGTCCATGAGCACCTGCGTGCGCTCGCGGGCCTGCGCATTTTCGAAGGTGACGTCGTGGCGCTCCGGACTGTGGCCGATGTCGGAAAAATGACTGTGGACGCTCTGGGAGATATCGATCCGCCGGAGGGTCGCGCCCAGGCGCCCGGCGAGTTCCACGGCGTTGTTGCGCGTGCGGTCCGTGGTGCCG
>DAOPLW010000265.1:0-2405 GCA_035391945.1 Oscillospiraceae bacterium
AAAAACCCCCTTTCTTCCATAAGATGGCTCTCTCCACCTTATGCAGAAAGGGTGCTTGTCATGCGGAAAAAATTACTTCCTGTTCGGGTCCTGTGCCTGCATTCCGCTCGACGCCACGGCCCATTTGGTGATCTGGAGCCGCACGCGGTCGGCGCCCGTCTCAATGATGATCACGTCGTCCTTGACATTGACAACCGTCCCGACGATTCCGCCGATCGTGGTGATCTCATCGCCGACCCCCAACTGGCTGCGCAGCGATTCGAGCTGCTTCTTGCGCTTGTTTTCCGGACGGATGAGAAGGAAATAGCAGACCGCGAGCATCCCCAGGCCGAAAATCAATGTGGTCATGGAATCCATAAGAGTCAATACCCCCGATTATCAGATGATGTGCTTATTATAATCAGACGGACAGGCTTTTGCAAGGGTTTTTCCAACTTTCTTGTCCCTCAGGGCGCGCGGCGTTCCAGACAGCCGCTGTACCGGCGGCGGAAAGCCGCGAACGCCCCCTCGTCGAGCGCCGCGCGGATGCGCGCCATGAACTCGTTATAAAAGTAGAGGTTATGGATCACGCACAGCCGCAGCGCGAGGATCTCCTCCGCCTTGAAGAGGTGGCGCAGATAGGCGCGCGAGAAGTTGCGGCAGGTGGGGCAGCCGCAGCCGGGGTCTATGGGCATGGGATCGAGCAGATACTTCTCGTTTTTAAGGTTGATGGTGCCGTTCCAGGTGTATAGCTTGGCGTGCCGGGCGTTGCGGGCCGGCATCACGCAGTCGAAGAAGTCCACGCCCCGGGCCACGGCCTCGAGGATGTTGGAGGGCGTTCCCACGCCCATGAGGTAACGGGGTTTTTCACGCGGCATGAAGGGTTCCACCGCCTCGATGACGTCGTACATCACCTGCGTCTCCTCGCCCACCGCGAGCCCCCCAATGGCGTAGCCGTCCAGGTCCAGCGCCGCGATTTGCTGCATGTGTTCGATACGAAGGTCCGGGTAGACCCCTCCCTGGTTGATGCCGAAAAGCTGCTGCGTAGGGTTCACCGCATTAGGTAAGTTATTTAGCTTTACATGTTCTGTCTTGCATCTCTCAAGCCACCGATATGTGCGTGCCGCTGAGACCGCCACATAGTCATGCGCAGACGGGTTGGCCACGCATTCGTCGAAGGCCATCGCCACGTCGGAGCCAAGGTTTGACTGGATGCGCATGACCTCCTCCGGCGAGAGGAAGATGCGCCGCCCGTCGATGTGGGAGGCGAAGGAAACGCCCTCCTCTTCGATCTTCCGGAGGCCCGCGAGGGAAAACACCTGAAAACCGCCGCTGTCGGTCAGGATGGGGCCGTCCCAGTCCATGAACCGGTGCAGTCCCCCCAGGGCGCGCACGACCTCGCTTCCGGGCCGGAGGTGCAGATGGTAGGTGTTGGACAGCTCGATCTGACAGCCGATCTCCTTTAGGTCATGGGCGGAAAGGCCGCCCTTGATGGCGGCCTGGGTGCCCACGTTCATGAAAACGGGCGTCTCGGCTGCGCCGTGGGCGCAGGTAAAACGCCCGCGCCGCGCGCGGCCCTCGGTTCGGATCACTTCAAACATACGCAGCCCTCAATCATTCCTTTCTTCCGTGCGGTTCCCGCCGCAAGATTCGTACGCTTTCCGCCCGCGGCGGCGCGCACGGATCTCCGGCCGTCCGCCGCGTATCCGCTCCCGCGTCAGAGGATCCCCAGGGGGTTTTCGTTATTCTGGTCTTTTTCCGGCCGGTTGCGTCCTATAAACATCGCATCCCCGAAGGAAAAGAAACGGTACTCCTCGCGCACGGCCTCGGCGTAGGCCCGGAGAACGTTCTCCCGGCCCGCGAAAGCGGAGACGAGCATGATGAGCGTGCTCTCCGGCAAGTGGAAATTCGTGATGAGCCCGTCCATGATCTTGAAGCGGTAGCCGGGATAGATATAGATATTCACCCATCCGGCCGAGGGCCGCAGCGTCCCGTCGTCCGCAGCCCACGCCTCCAGCGTCCGGCAGGAGGTCGTACCAACGCAGACGACCCTGCCGCCGCCCTTTCGCGTCTCATTGACGGCGGCCGCCGTCTCGGGCGGGATGACGCAGTACTCGCTGTGCATCTCGTGATCCGTAAGGTTTCTTTCCTTTACAGGCCTGAACGTTCCTAGGCCGACGTGGAGCGTCACGTAGCATATTTTGATGCCCTTCTCCCCGATTTCACGCAGGAGCTCCTCTGTAAAGTGCAGTCCCGCCGTGGGCGCGGCCGCGGAGCCGGGGTGGCGGGAATAGACGGTCTGGTAGCGCTCGCCGTCGGAAAGCTCGGTCTTGATGTAAGGCGGCAGGGGCATGCGGCCCAGCCGCTCCAGGATCTCGAGGAAAATGCCTTCGTAGGAAAAACGGACGAGGCGGTTGCCGTCCGGA
>DAOPLW010000266.1:0-2387 GCA_035391945.1 Oscillospiraceae bacterium
TGGAAACCACTTTGTCCTCCATCAGCTTCTTGATCTGCGTCTCGCCGTAACCGAGTCCGGCGAGAATCTCCCGCGTGTGCTCGCCCAGAAGGGGCGCGGGCAGGCAGGGCGCCGCCACGTTCTCCTTGAACTGCACGGGCGTATTCGGAATGACGCTCACGTTCCCGTTGGCGTAGGTGAAGCGGGTGAGATAGCCGTTTTCCCAGGCCAGCGGGTCCTTCGGGATCTCGCGCAGGTGCTGGGTGATGGAGTACGGCAGGTCGTTCTCCTTGAGGCGACGCACCCATTCGGCGCGGTCCTTTGTCAGGAAGATCTCCATGAGGAGCGTCACGAGCGCCTTGCTGTTCTCCGGCTTTTTCGCGTCCACCTGGTTGTTGAAGCGCTCCTCGCCCACCAGGTCCTCGCGTCCGATGACCTTGCAGAACTTCGGCCAGTCGCGCCGGTAGTCCAGGATGGTGAGCGTCACCATCTCGCCGTCTTTGCAGCGGTAGGTGTTCGAGATGGGAGTCAGCGGCAGGTATTTGTCCTTCGGCCACGGGTCGCCGTAAGGCTCCTGGGCCGGGGTGATCATGAGGGAGTTCATGAAGCAGGCCACGCCGTAAAGGGAAACGAGCACATACTCGCCCTGGCCCGTGAGGGTCTGCTTGTAAAGCGCGCCCAGAAGGCCCGCGCACAGCGACATGGTGGACGCGTGGTCGCCCACCGCGTAAGGCGCGGAGAGGGGGCCGTTGCCCTCGAAGGCCAGGTCGGCCAGGCCGCCGCCGCGCGCCCAGAAAGCGGTGATGTCGTACCCGGGAAGCTTCGCGTCCTCGCCCTTGAAGCCATAGCCGGAGATGTGGCCGTAGATCAGGTGCGGGAAGCGGCCCTTGAGGTCGTCGTAGGTCAGGCCCAGCTTCTTCAGCGCCTCGATGCGGGTGTTGGTGAAGAAGATGTTCGCATCCTTGAGAAGGTCGAAGAGTATCTTCTTGCCCTCCTCGCTCTTGAGGTTGAGCGTAATGCCGCGCTTATTGGCGTTTTCCAGCTGAAAGCACGGGTTTTCGTCCTCCCCCACCGGGGCGTTCACCGACAGGCCGAACGAGCGGAAGGGGTCTCCCCCCAGAGGCTCCACCTTAATGACATCCGCGCCGAAATCCGCCAGCACTCTGCCGGCGGCCGGCGCGGCGGCGTAGGTGCTCAACTCCACGACCTTTACACCTTCCAGTACCTTTTCCATACTGAATTCCTCCTTCTTTTTTTATGGACTGCCAGCCGGCGCAAAACGCGCCGGCGCGGGATGCCGCGCGGGAAAACCGGCCTTCGATCAATTCGCCGCATCGAAGTCCGGTGGGCCGTTTTTTTAGGGGGTGACCGTTCATCCGGTGCAGAGGAGAAGCGCACCGGATGAACGGTCTATGGAAGGGATGAGAAGGGATTCTTTTTTGTTGCCGGCCTCAGTCGTAGCGGTAAAAGCCGCGGCCGGACTTTTTGCCGAGCCAGCCGGCCTTGACGTAGCGGCGCAGGAGCGGACAGGGGCGGTACTTGCAGTCCGCATAGCCCTCGTACATGGTCTCCATGATGGCCAGCACCGTGTCCAGCCCGATGAAATCCGCCAGCTGCAGCGGGCCCATCGGGTGGTTCATGCCCAGCCGCATCACGTTGTCGATGCCCTCCGGCGTGGCGACGCCCTCGTACACGCAGTAGACGGCTTCGTTGATCATCATCTGCAGCACCCGGTTGGACACGAAGCCGGGCACGTCGCGCACTTCCACGGGCACCTTGCCCAGCGCCTCGGCGAGTTGGGCCACCGTCCGGTACGTCTCGTCACTCGTCGCGATCCCGCGGATGACTTCCACGAGCTTCATGACCGGCACCGGGTTCATAAAGTGCATGCCGATCACCTGCTCCGGCCGCTTCGTGTTCGCCGCGATCTCGGTGATGGGGAGCGAAGACGTGTTGGAAGCGAGGATGCAGGACGGCTTGCAGATGGTGTCCAGATTGGAAAACACCTTGCTCTTAACGGCCATGTTCTCCACGATGGCCTCCACGACGATGTCGCAGTCCGCGGCGTCCGTCTGGTCGCAGGAGGGGATCAGGTTCTTCAGCGTCGCGGCTTTCTGCTCCTCGGTGATCTTGCCTTTTGACACGTCTTTGGTCAGGAGCTTTTCAATAAACGCGATGCGGCTTTCGACGATGTCCAGCTTCACGTCGTTGAGATACGTTGTCTTTCCGAGCGCGGCCATGACCTGCGCGATGCCGCCGCCCATCTGGCCGGCGCCGATGACCATAACCTTGGATATGCTCATACCGAATACCTCCCTGATTGTTTTGTTAGTCCAGCGTGACCCACATGGCGTCGCCCTGGGCCATGCCGGAGCAGATGGCGGCGACGCCGCTCTTTTTGCCGCTGC
>DAOPLW010000267.1:0-2382 GCA_035391945.1 Oscillospiraceae bacterium
CCTGTTTTTCCTACACCTCTTGAAAGGAGTATGCCACATGGATAAAAAGCTTTACAACAGACTGCTCTCCCTCGGGTATATTTCCGATCCGACCGCCCGCGCCGCCCGCAGACGCTTCCCCGCGTGCAGCAGCGGTTACCCCTCTCTTCCGGGCGTTCTGGACGACTATGTGAGCAGCGAAAAATAACCTGTTTCCTCCCCCCTATTCCCCCTCTTGAAACACGGGCGCGCCGGATGCATTTGCATCCGGCGCGCCCGTGTTTCGCCTTATCGGGGTCCGAAAAACAGCCGGACCGCCCAGGCGGAAGCCAGAAAGCCCGCCAGGTCCGCGCAGAGCGCGGCCGGAATGGCATAGCGCGTCTTCCGGATCCCGAGGCCGCCGAAATAAACGGCGATGGTGTAAAAGGTGGTCTCCGAGGCGCCCAGCATCACGGCGGCGGTGCGGCCGATCTCGCTGTCCGGCCCATACCGTTTCATGAGTTCCACGCCGACCGCCAGCGCGCCGCTGCCGCTCATGGGGCGCACGAGCATGAGCGGCGCCGTCTCCGCCGGAATGCCGATTCTTTCCAGAAGCGGCGCAAGCGCCCCGGTCGCCAGTTCCAGCGCGCCCGAGGCGCGCAGCATATAGATCGCCGTGAGGAGCCCCACCAGCGCCGGAAGGATTTTGATGACCGTTGCGATGCCGTCCTCCGCCCCGCGGACCAGCGCGCCGTAGACGTCCACCCGCTTATGCAGGCCCCAGAGCGCCGCGAGGCACAGCAGCGCCGGAAGCAGCGCCGCGGAAAACACACTCACGGCCACACCCGCGCGAGGAGGCGCGCCGCCACGATGCCGACCGTCACCGAAACCGCCGAAGCCAGCCAGACCGCGGGCAGGATGTCAAACGGCGCCGCACTCCCGGCCGCCGCGCGGGCCGCGGCCACCGTGGCGGGGATGACCTGCAGCGAGGAGGTGTTGATGACCACCAGCATACACAGGGAATCGGAGGCCACGCCGTTCAGATTGCGCGCCATGGCGGCCGCCGCGCGGATGCCCATGGGCGTGGCGGCGTTCCCCACGCCCAGGAGATTTGCCGCCACGTTGGCCGTGAGCGGCTCCATGACGCGCCGGTCGTTCCGGAATTCGGGATAGAGAAGCCCCAGCACAGGCCGCAGCAAGCGCGAGAGGCCCTCCAGCGCGCCGCCGCGGCGCAGGACCTCCAGCACCCCGCACCAGAGGCAAATGGCTCCGGCCATCGCGATGGACAGCTCCACCGCTGCAGCCGCGCCGGAAAGCGCCGCGGCGGAGAGCGCTTCCAGCCGCCCCGTTGCCGCCGCGCAGAGGACCGAAATCACAACCATCGCCGTCCAGAGCACCGCCATCGCCATCGCGCTTCCCCCCCTGTTCGTCCCATCCTATGCCATGGTCCGCCCACTTAGAAACGCCCATTTTTGTCATTGTCTATTTTTGCCAAATATTTTTTCCATCTATTGACATTTTTGTAGCATTTGGTATAATTATGGTCAGAACACCCACGTTGTGAGAGGGGGGCTTCTTGTGAAAGCTACCGGCATCGTCCGCAGGGTAGACGAGCTGGGCCGCGTGGTGCTGCCTGTGGAGCTGCGCCGCACGCTGCACATCAGCGAACGGGATCAGCTGGAAATTTATGTGGATGGGGCGTCCATTGTCCTACGAAAGTATCAGCCCGCATGCGTCTTTTGCGGCAGCGCGAGAAACGTCGTGAGCTATCGCGACAAAAACGTCTGCCGCAACTGTATCGCCGCGCTCCATGCCGTGGAATAAAAAGCGGAGCGGTCCGCGCCGGACGGCGCGGACCGCTCCGCTTTTTTAAGCCTGCCGAAAAACTCTGTTTTCCGGCAAGGGCGGCCTCGCCCCGCGGATTGTTCCAAAAAGGCGCCCGGGAAGCGAATTCCCGGGCGCCTTGTAACAGAACGGTTCTGGCCGTCCATCCCAGCATGATCCGGCGCGGCGGGCGTCCGGGAGATTCTTTCCGGGAGGCGCGTGCCGCTTCCGTCTTGCCTTACTTTCCGAGGTACGCCTTGCGCACCTCGTCGTTTTTGAGAAGCTCTCTGCCGGGACCGCTGAGCGTGATGCGCCCCGTCTCCAGGACGTAGCCCATGTTCGCCGTGTGCAGCGCCATGTTGGCGTTCTGCTCGATGAGCAGAATCGTCACGCCCTGGCGGTTGATCTCCCGGATGATCGAGAAAATGTCCCGCACGATGAGAGGCGCGAGCCCCAGCGACGGCTCATCCATCATCATGAGCTTCGGGCGGCTCATGAGCGCGCGGGCGACGGCCAGCATCTGCTGCTCGCCGCCGGAGAGCGTGCCGCCATACTGCCAGCTGCGCTCCTTCAGACGCGGGAAGAGCCCGAAGACCCACT
>DAOPLW010000268.1:0-2379 GCA_035391945.1 Oscillospiraceae bacterium
GGCCATCTTTTCTTGCGCCGCCAAGAAAAGATGGAAAAAGAAGCGGCCCAAGGGGCCTCCCCTTGGGAATCCTCCCTCACCCGAAGGGCTACGGAGGGGAATTGGCCTATAAAGAGGTGTAGCGTCCTCTCCTGTCAATTGAACGTCCGCCGCAAGGTGCTTGGGAAAGGGTTCTTCAAGTCTTGAAGGACAGAATCGTGCCGCTTTCTCTCGGAAATTCCAAATCGAAGTCCGTGTGAGCGCGGCAGCACACGGCTCTCGTTCAAACCCCGGGGGTACAGTCAACAAGGCGCCGCAGCCCTCTGTGCCTGGTCGGTGCAGGCGGGGGTACGCAGGGGAAAGGGGAATCGAAACGGCTCCCACTGCGCCGGTATTTTTTCCTTACCTTTTCTTTGCGCGAAGAAAAGGAGGCTCCGCCGGAGGCAAAGTGTTATGCCGCGCGGAGAATTCCCCTTGAACGGGGCCCGCCGCGCGGCGGGGGATGCGTTCCGGACACCGACCCGTTTCGTATTTTGACGGATGGGCGGGAGCCGGGGTTCCGTCCGGCGCGACGCGGCCTAGTTCAGGAGCTTTTTGAGCTCGTAGAGGAAATTCATCGCCTCGATGGGGGTCATCGTCGTCACGTCCGCGCTTCTCAGGCGGCGGGCCAGCTCGTCCGCGTGCATCTCGCCGAGCGTCACCTGCGAAGCGCGCGGCGCGGCGGTGACCTGTGGCGTCGGATGCTGCGCCTCGAGCTCCTTTAGGAGCGCTTTTGCCCGGGAAATGACCCGCTGCGGCACGCCGGCGAGTTTCGCCACCTCGATGCCGTAGCTGCGGTCCGCGCCGCCGCGCACGATCTTGCGCAGGAAAATGATGTCCTCGCCGCGCTTCCTGGCGGCGATGTTGTAGTTTTTCACGTTCGGCAGCTCGTTTTCGAGTACCGACAGTTCGTGGTAATGCGTCGCGAAAAGGGTCTTGGCGCCGAGCCGTTTCCGGTCGGCGCAGTGCTCGAGGACCGCCCGCGCGATGCTCATGCCGTCGTAGGTCGAGGTGCCGCGGCCGATCTCGTCGAGGATGAGAAGGCTCTTTTCCGTGGCGTTGCGGAGAATATCGGCGACCTCGTTCATCTCCACCATGAACGTGCTCTGGCCGGAGGAGAGGTCATCCGCCGCGCCGATGCGCGTGAAGATGCGGTCCACGATGCCGATGCGCGCGGCCTTCGCCGGAACGAAGGAGCCGATTTGCGCAAGGAGCACGATGAGCGCCACCTGGCGCATATAGGTCGATTTTCCGGCCATGTTGGGGCCGGTGATGATGGCGAGCAGATTCTCCCCGCCGTCCATATGCGTGTCGTTCGGAACAAAGAGGCCGCTCCGGAGCGTTTTTTCCACCACGGGGTGGCGGCCGGCCGTGATCTCGATCGCGTCGGAACAGTCCACAGCGGGCGCGCAGTAGTTTTCCGCGGCGGCCACCTCGGCGAGCGAGCGCAGCACGTCCGCGCGCGCGATGACCGCGGCCGTGCGCTGGATGCGCGCGACCTCGGCCGCGAGCGACTCGCGCAGCGCGCAGAAGAGGCGGTATTCCAGCTCCGCGAGGGAGTCCTTTGCGGTGAGGATCGTGTGCTCGAGGTCCTTGAGTTCCTGCGTGATGAAGCGCTCGCCGTTTGCGAGCGTCTGTTTGCGTATGTAGGTGTCCGGCACGAGGTCGTAGTAGGCCCTGGAGACCTCCAGATAATAGCCGAAAACCTTGTTGTAGCCCACCTTGAGGGTCCTGATGCCGGTCTTCTCCCGCTCGGCGGTTTCGATCGCCGCCACGGCGTCCTGCCCGCCGTTCATGAGCGAGCGCAGGCGATCGACCTCCGCGTCGTAGCCCGCGCGGATGAAGCCGCCCTCCCGCAGCGCCAGGGGCGGATTGTCGCAGATGGCTCCGTCGATGCGCGCGCGCAGGTCCGAGAGGTCGTCGAGTTCCTCCGTGAGCGTGCGCAGAAGCGCGGAGGAGGAGCCGAGCGGCGCGAGGAGTTCCTTTAAGCGCGGCAGGGGCGCGCAGCCGGACGCCAGGGAGGAAAGGTCGCGGCAGTTGGCGCTGCCGTAGACCACGCGGGCGATGAGGCGCTCGAGGTCCGTCACGTCCCGGAGGCACAGCGCGAGTTCCTCGCGCGCGACCGAGTCGTCCTTGAGGGCCGCGACGGCCTTCTGCCGCCTTGAAATCTCCACCGGGTCGAGGAGCGGCCGCTCCAGCCACGCGCGGAGAAGGCGGCCGCCCATGGCGGTCTTCGTCCGGTCGAGGACCCAGAGGAGGCTCCCCCGCTTTTCGCCCGCGCGGAGCGTCTCGGTGAGTTCCAGGTTGCGCCGCGCGGTGGGGTCGAGCTCCAGAAAGCGCCCGCCGGTGTAGTACTGCAGG
>DAOPLW010000269.1:0-2356 GCA_035391945.1 Oscillospiraceae bacterium
GCGGAAGAGTTTCGCCGCCGCTACGCCCGCGAGTTTCCCGGCGCCGTGGCCTGCTTCGAGGACGACTTCGAGGCGTGCATCGCCCACCTGCGGCTACCGATCGCCCACCGCAAGGCGATTCGGACCACCAATCTGCTGGAGCGGTTGTTCGGCGAGGAACGGCGGCGGACCAAAATCATCCCGCACGCCTTCGGCGAGCGGGCCGTCTTGAAACTGATGTTCGCGGCCCTGGCCCGCGCCAGTCAGACCTGGCGGCGGTTGGTCATCGGCGAGTTCGAACTCAAACAGATCGAGGAACTGAACACCGAGCTGCAGGCCGAGTTCCGGCAACGGACCGCACCGACGGCATCACCCACCGCATCCCGTCTCCATTTTTCCAGCAACAATAGGACTTGACCACCAACAGCCCGAACCCGTTGCTTTTCCGCGCCCGGAACGCCCGATGGAAGTTGAAGAGTTCCCACTCCCGATGGAACCCCGCCGGATAACGGTAGCGCTCCTCGATGGGCATTCGGTCGTCAATGGCCCGGCCGACATACGCCACCAATTCCCCTCGGCCATTGTGAATCGGAATGGCGATCCGCCCCTTCATCAGTCCCTTGCGGCAATAGCCCACCCCCAACTCTGCCATCGCCTCCCGCGAAAACCCGCGCTTTATGAGAAAGGGATGCCCAGCGTCCAGGTCCTGGAGTCCCGCGAACCGCAGCGGCGGATGCTCTCCGATGTCCTCCACGGTCGCGGCCCCCGTCTCGACCGGCGCTGCCGATTCGGCCACCATGCCTACCGGCAGGCAGGCGCCGGCGGGAGCGGTTTCAACCGCCGGTCTCCGGTTTCGTGGCTCGGCGCCCGCCCGCCGCTCGTGCGGCGCTGGCGAGCGCTTCGGTTGCTCTTCCTGGCTCTTTACCCCAAACCATTCAGCGAGGAGCAGCGCCGCTTTCCGAACCTCCACCCCTTCCATCGCCATCACGAAATCCAGCACATTGCCGCCCTCGCACCCGCCGAAGCAGTTCCAGCAGTTTTTCGAGAGACTCACCCGAAACTGGGTCGGGTTCGTGCCGTGATGGATCGGGCACGGTCCGGTCAAGGCGTCCGCGCCCCGCCGCTTCAACGTGTCCAGCAGCCCGTAGCGGTCCAACACCTGGCTCATGGACACCGCCGCCTTCACCGCCTGAAACGACACGAAGGGCGCGCTCATGACCTCGCCTCCTCGTCGTCTTCCCCCTCGGCGGGCGCGGTCAACCCGCCTTTTGCCTCCAAATACCGCGCCGCCTCGGTCGCTTTCGAGGCCGCCGTAAAGATCGCCCGCGTATCGTGTTGCAACAGCGTAAGCCACGAGCCGAGATACTCGGCGTGGCGCAACCGCCCCGGAATCGACAACACCGCGCACAGAAACGCCGCCGTCAGTTCCGCCACCAGTTCCTCGGCCGCATACGACTGATCCCCGAACCGTCCCGACAGGTCGCGGCGCAAGCGGCTCTGATGCCCCGTCCAGTGCGCGTGCTCGTGCAGGCTGGTCGCGTAGTAGTGCGGTGCGCTTTCAAAGGCTTCCGGGAACGGCAGGGCGATGCAATCAAGCGCCGGCACATAGCACGCCCGGTCGCCGCCGTGTCGCACCTCCGCCCCGATCATTCGGAGAAAGACCTCCACCTGCGCCATCGCCGCCGGGAGGGGTTTCGGCTCGGGAACCGCATAGTACTGCTCCGGCAAGCCGGCGGTCTGCTCGACATTGAACACAAACCGCCGCTTCAGAAACGGCACTCGCGCCTGTTCGTCCTCGGGTTTGTCCCGCTCGTCTTTCGGCACGAACGTGGAACCATACACGATGGTCGTGGACTGCTCCTTCGCCCGCACATGCCCACCCAAACCTTGGGCTTGGTGATACCCGATCCAGGCCGGATTCCGGTAGCGCTTCCGCAACGCGGCGCTCCAGAGAATGAGCACATTCACCCCCTGGTACCGATGCCCGCTCGCCGCGTTATGCGGCAGGAGCGGCATCCCGCCGCCCTCGGCCGTCCAAGGTTTCACCCACGGCGCCACCCCCTGTTCCAGTTCGGCCATCAGGTCGTTGGTGATCGTTTCGTACAGCGAGCCGTGCGCAGTCATGACGCACCTCCGCAAAAAGAGTCGGCCACAAAAAAACCCCCGCTTCGCCTGGAAGCCGGCGAAACGAGGGCGTCGGAACAACACGATGAAGAGATGAAAAACAGAAAGGATGAAGCGAACAATGCCCGGCGTAACCGCCGAAAACCCAAGGAAGAGAGAAAAATGATGGTTGTTAAGTGACTGATTTCACCATAAAAGAATGACAGGATTTGTCAACTGGACGTGACGATTTCGCCACAAGAGCGAGACATCG
>DAOPLW010000270.1:0-2348 GCA_035391945.1 Oscillospiraceae bacterium
CTTCTCCTCGCAGAGATCCCGGATTTTTTCGAGGCAGAGGAGGTTCCGGCGGTAGTTCTCCGCGTCCTCCTCCACGGGGCGTTCCTTGACCGCGGCGTCCTCGTCCTTCGCGTCCAGATACGTGTACCCGCGGCGCGGGTCGCGCGAATAGGGTAAAATATCCTCCCGCGTGAGTTCGTCCCAGCGGTCGTGGTAATTCCAGAGCGGGAAGAGAAGGCCCGTCCACTCCGCCGCCTCGGCGGTTTCAAACGTCGCGCGCAGACGGTTTACCCCCCAGGGCATATAGCCGACATTCACCTTGGAATAGTTCGTATAGCGCGTGAAATAGACGCCCGTCACCTCCACGAAGACAAGGGACGGCGACTGCGTTTCGTACATCTCGCGGACGTACCAGTACGTCGTCGGGATCGTCTGCTCGGGCCCGGCGAGGACGTAGGCCGTCTTTCCGCTCTCCCGCCCGATGACCTCCGGCATGACGTCGCAGTAGACGAGGGAGCTGCCGAAAAAGACCGCGTCCATCGTATTTTTCTCCTCCTGGAGGAAGGGACCGAAGTTCGCGCCGTATTCGTAGCGCTTGGGTCTGAGGACCGTCCCAGCCAGATGGATAAGCAGGATAAGCGCCAGGACGAGCGCCGCCGGCGGCGCGGCTTTTTTCACAAATCGTCTCATCGCCGCCACCTAAAACTTGAAGTAGATGAAATCCTGCGGGTTGTAGCCGGCGCCGTAGGACCCGAAGATCAAAATCGTCACCACGAGGACGAAGTAGGCCGCGTACCGCAGCCAGACGCGCTTTTGCAGCGCGGCGGAAACATCCCGTCGCACGGAAACGGCATCCGCGGCAAGGACGGCCAGGACGCCCAGGAGCGCCGATAGGAGCTTTCCGCGCGAGAGCCCCAGAAGCGTCAGGCCGAGAGGGCGGACGAAGCGCGGCCTTAGCACCGCGCCGAGGATATAGAGCGCGTCCGAGGCGGAAGCCGCCTTGAAGAAGATCCACGCCAGGCTCACGAGCGCGAAGGTCAGCGCCCAGCCGCAAAAGCGCCGCAGGGGATGCCCCGCGCGGACGCCGACGGCCCCCCAGGCTTTCTCCCGCAAGGAGCGCGTGAGGACGCCCGCGACCAGAAACAGACCGTGGAGCGCACCCCAGAGCACGAAGGTCACGGCTGCGCCGTGCCAGAGGCCGCTCACCGCGAAGACAACGAGGAGGTTCAGACAGGTGCGCGCCTTCCCTTTCCGGCTCCCGCCGAGCGGGATATAGAGGTAGTCACGAAACCAGGTGGAAAGGGAGATGTGCCAGCGCCGCCAGAAGTCACGGACGCTCGTTGAAAAGTAGGGCGCGTCGAAATTGCGCATGAGGTCGACCCCGAGGCACCGGGCGCTCCCGCGCGCCATGTCCGTGTAGCCGGAAAAATCGCAGTAAATCTGAAAGGTGAACGCCAGAGACGCGAAGATGAGCTGCGCGGAGGAAAAATCCGACGGCGCGGCGAACGCGGCATTCGCCGCGACGGCGAGGGAGTCCGCCACGACGAGTTTTTTGAAAAGGCCCCAGAGGAAGAGCGGCACGCCCGCGGCAAGGTCCTCCCGACCGTTCGGGCGCGTCTCCCTCAGCTGCGGCAGGAGCGCCCCCGCGCGGCCGATCGGCCCGGAGGTCACCTGTGGGAAGAAGGCGAGAAACAGGGCGAAAACGAAAAAGTCCCGCTCCGCGGGCACCTCTCCCCGATAGACGTCCACCACATAGCCAGCCGCCTGGAACGT
Source organism: Oscillospiraceae bacterium (assembly GCA_035391945.1). Classification (GTDB taxonomy): domain Bacteria; phylum Bacillota; class Clostridia; order Oscillospirales; family Oscillospiraceae; genus DAOPLW01. Next base: position 1,753 of record DAOPLW010000270.1, read on the forward strand.
GAAAAACGACAGGCCGGCCGGGAGCAGGAGCGCGAGCGCCGGCGCGCCGACGAGCGAGGCGAAGAAATCGTAGTATTTCAGAAAGCCCAGAAGCCCCAGCACCGCCAGGAGCGCGAGCGCGGCGAAGAGGCGTTTTTGCGCCGGGCGGGCGGCCATGAGGCGGCCGGCGGCATAGGCGACGAGCGTGACCCCGAAGAGGGTGATCGCGCACGCGGGACTCAGCAGCAGGCAAAAGGCGTAGCCCGCCGCGAGCAGAAGCGCCGGGCGGAAGCGCGCGGGCACGAGCCTGCGCGCGAGGACCACCCCCGGCAGAAATATAAAATATCGCAGCGAAGTGAAGGCCAAGGCAAGGTCCCCTTATGTCGTGAGTTTTTTGTAGTAGTCCAGCGTGCGGAAGCCGCGTTCGAGCTGCGTGAGCGCGAAAGCCTCCGCGGCGTTTCCCAGAAGCCGCAGGGAATCTCCCTCCAGCCGGAAGGAAAACAGACGCTTGGCGTCGCCGTAGACGATGCGGCGCGCCGCGGCGAGGGCCGCATCGGAAAGCGGCAGCGCCACGCCCTCCCCCACCTCGTCCCGGCAGGCGGCACAGCACAAAACGC
>DAOPLW010000271.1:0-2343 GCA_035391945.1 Oscillospiraceae bacterium
GACAAAGTGGTTTCCAGCCGGGACTAGGCGTCCTGCTCTGTGCCGGCCCGGAGGCCATAACAATCATGCGGAAAGGAAGATGTACCATGACATTTCAGCTGACGGAAGAGCAGTCGATGATCCGCGACATGGTAAGAGACTTCGCGGAAAGTCGCATCAAACCTCTGGCAAAAGAGCTCGACGAAACCGGCCGCTTCCCCTTCGAGACCGCCGCGGCGCTGGCGGAGATGGGCATTATGGGCCTGAATATCCCGGAGGAGTACGGCGGTTCCGGCCTGGACGAAATTTCCAAGGTGCTGGTTATTTCCGAGGTGGCCCGCTGCTGCGCCAGCACGGCGGAATTCCTCGCCGTGCAGCTCCTCGTGAACGATATCATCCTCAGGAACGGCAATGAGGAGCAGAGGAAGAAATATCTGCCCTTGGCCGCCTCCGGCAAGCTCGGGGCTTTTGCGCTCACCGAGCCGAACGCGGGTTCCGACGCCGGATCCCTCAAGACCAAGGCCGTCTCCGACGGGGATTTCTATGTGCTCAACGGCGTCAAGTGCTTCATCAGCAACATGGGGCACGAAGAGGGCGAATTTGTGGTCGTCATCGCGCTGACCGACCCGTCCAAGGGCGTCAAGGGCATGAGCGCCATCCTCGTGGACAGAGGGACGCCGGGCTTCTCCGTCGGCAAGGTCGAGGACAAGATGGGCATCCGCGCCGCCGCCGTTTCCGAACTCATTTTCGAGGACTGCCGCGTTCCCAAGAGCAATCTCCTCGGCAAGGAGGGCGAGGGCTTCAAGATCGCCATGAGCGGCCTGGACGGCGGACGCATCGGCATCGCCGCGCAGGCGGTCGGCGTCGCGCAGGGCGCCCTGGAGGAGGCCGTGAACTACTCCAAGCAGCGCGTCCAGTTCGGCAAGCCCATCTCGGCCCTCCAGGGCATCCAGTGGTACCTCGCCGACATGGCCACCCGTCTGGAAGCCGCCCGCGGCCTCATGTTCATGGCCGCCGACGCGAGAGCGCGCAAGGAGCCGGTCGCGAAGCTCGCCTCCATGGCCAAGTATTTCGCCTCCGAAAATGCGAAATGGATCGTCGACCGCGCGATCCAGATCCACGGCGGCTACGGCTACATGAAGGACTACCCCATCGAGCGCATCTACCGTGACGTACGCATCATCTGCATGTATGAGGGCACGAGCGAGATCCAGAAGACCGTCATCGCCAAGGAAGTTCTCAGGTGACTTCCCGGCAGGAAAGGAGTGTGGAAGATGGAAAATATCCTCTTTGAGAAGAAAGGCGGGATCGCCTACCTGACCATCAACCGTCCCAAGGCGTTAAACGCCCTCAACGCCGCGACGCTCGGGGAGATCAGTGGGGCCGTTGCGCAGGCCGAGGCCGACGGCGAAGTCGGCGTGGTGATCGTCTCCGGCGCGGGCGGGAAGGCGTTCGTCGCCGGCGCGGACATCAGCCAGATGCAGAAGATGGGTTCCTTCGCCGCGAAAGATTTCTCGCTCCTGGGGCAGGGGATCTTCAGCCGGATCGAGAAATCGAAGAAGGTCTATATCGCGGCCATCGACGGGTTTGCCCTGGGCGGCGGGTGTGAGCTCGCCATGTCCTGCGACATCCGCGTCGCATCCGAGAAGAGCAAATTCGGCCAGCCGGAAGCCAAGCTCGGTGTGATCCCGGGCTTTGCCGGGACGCAGAGGCTCCCGCGGCTGGCGGGGAAGGGCATCGCGAAGGAGCTGATTTTCACCTGCGACACCGTTTCCGCGGCCAGGGCGAAGGAGATCGGCCTTGTCAACCACGTGGTGACAAGCGAGGAACTCATGCCCTTCTGCGAGAACATGGCGAATACCATCCTGAAAAACAGCCCTATGGCCGTTTCGCTCTGCAAGCAGTCCATTGAAGAGGGACTGGAGATGGATTTCGACAAAGGGCAGGCGCACGAGGCGTCCATTTTCGGACTCTGCTTTGCGCACCCGGAACAGCGGGAGGGGATGACGGCGTTTCTTGAGAAACGCAAACCAAATTTTTAAGCGCGGACTCAAAAACAGAGAAAGGACAGATCAGGCATGAGCAAGGACATTCTCGATCCCAACAGCATCAATATGAGCGGTCTTTCCATTAAGGACATCTATGTGGGCCGCACGGCTACCTTCAGCAAGACCATTCTGGATCACGACGTGTATACCTTTGCGGGTCTCATCGCGGATTTCAACCCCATCCATGTCAACGGGGAATACGCAAAGACGACGCGATTCGGGAACCGCATCGCCCATGGCATGCTGACCGCATCTTTCATTTCCACCGTTCTGGGCATGAGCCTTCCCGGCGCGGAGGCGCTCTATCTGGGCCAGA
>DAOPLW010000272.1:0-2332 GCA_035391945.1 Oscillospiraceae bacterium
GATGGCTTCGGCCATAAGGGCGTTGAAGTCGTCGGCGGTCATCGTCGAGAGCACGCTGTCGATCGCTTCGCGCAGAACGGTGTTACCCTTCATGACGGACACGCCGATGTTCACGTCCTCGTCGGAGACCGTAAAGTCGTCGCCCGAACCCGCGAAGTCGAGCAGGACCATGTCCGGGTAAGCGATGAGCGCGCCCTGGGCGGTGGGCATGTCGGTGCAGATAAAGTCGACCGTGCCGCTCTCAAGCGCCATGAGCATCGTGCCGGCGGTCTGCACGGCGCTCTGGATCTCCGCACCCTCGATCTGGGGCAGGCAGGTATCGTACCAGATGGTGCCCAGCTGGCTCGTGCAGGTGCCGCCCGCCAGGTCGGAAAGGCCCTTCGCGGAGGCATAGGGGCTGTCCTTCAGGGTCAGGCAGACGATCGTCGCGTAGAGGTACGGACCGGCGAAGTCGACCTCCTCCATGCGCTCTGCGGTCATGGACTGGCCGGCGATGACGGCGTCAACGGTACCGGACTGCACGGCGGGGACCAGCGCGCTCCACTCCATGCGCACGACTTCGAGATCCCAGCCGTTGGCCTCGCAGATTTTCTTGGCCATCATCACGTCGTAGCCGTTGGCGTACTCGTCGGAGTCCTTGATCGGCACCGCGCCGTTGGAATCGTCGGGCTGGCTCCAGTTGTAAGGCGCGTAGGCGCACTCCATGGCGACGGTCAGAACGCCGTCCTCCACCATGGAGGGCTGGCTCGAGGGTTCTTCGGAGGCGGGCGCTTCGCTGGCGGGGGCCTCGCTGGCCGGGGTCTCCGTCTTGGTGCAGCCGGCGAGGGCGAAGATCAGAAGGGCTGCGAGAGCAAGGGCGAGCATTCTTTTCATCATGGTGATCTTCCTTTCTTTCATTCCGTTTTCCAAACAAAAAACCATGATCCGCTCCCTTAATGGAGCAATCATGGCGAAAGGAAAAAGCAACATCCAATGGCGACGCAGCTTCAACCGCAGATAGCGCTCCACATAACGTGACAGTCCGCCGGATGTTTTCCGGCAGCCCAGCGGGCATCTCCGCAGGCCGGAAGACGCCGCTTCGGCGAAAAGCCCTTTCCGCCCCGCGGGTGCCTGCCCGTTATCGGAGCATACTCATGCTTTCCGCGCCTCTACCATTAAGGTCGGATTCGGTTTTGTTGAATACTATCACGGATGGGCCTGTCTGTCAATGAAAAATTCATATTTCCCGGCCCCGAAAGCGCCGATTTTCATAGGCGAAAAAAGCCCTTTCACGCGGCCGCCGCATATCCCGCGTGAAAAAAAGCCCTCCCGGCTGAGAGGGCTTTTTCGCTGCGTCGGAAAAATCAGCGGATGTAACGCACTTTTTCATCCAGTCCGGTCCTTTTCGGGGCGGTCGGCGTCTGAGCCGGGTACCCCAGGCAGATGACGCCCACAGGGTCCTTGCTCTCGGGAATGCCGAAAATCTCGCGGGCTGACCTTTTTTCAAAGAGGGAGTACCACAGCGTCCCAAGCCCCAGGCTGTAAGCGGCGAGGCAGATATTCTGCATGGCGGCGCTGCAGGCGTTGATATAGCCTTTGGTGGGTTCGTCCTTAAATTGTTCGGCTCCGTTTTTCGTGGGATCGCCCACCACAACAATCAGAACGGGCGCCTGCGTGAGAAAATCGATTCTGAACGCGGGAAGCCATTTCCAGCCGCTGCGTTCCGCCATATAGACCTTTGATTTTTCAGCCTCTTCCAGAAGCCTGTGGTTGTAATCGGGATTTGTGACCACGATAAATTCCCAGGGCTGCTTGTTGGCCGGAGACGGAGCATAGATAGCGCACGTGAGAATTTTTTGAATTTTCTCATCCTCCACCGCTTTGCTTAGGAAAGAACGGCAGCTCCGTCTGTTCAGAATCGCATCGATACAGTCCATCATTCACACTCCCATCATAAACACTTTTCACCGATCTTGCATCGAAGTTATCTGTATTTTATTGGGCGATGCGGCGAAGATCAAGAGAATATCATCATCTGGTGATTCGAAATTGGAAAGTCCGGGCAGCCGAATGATTATACGTGCGAAGGCTTGTCAGAACGGATCGTTATGCCGCGGATGAATTTGCTTCCGCCGGCCGTGCTTCTCTCCGCAAGACAGACCGGGTGCGGCGCTGCGGTTGTCGGAGGCATCATGATATAATACTATACCCTTCCCGCATTTTCCGGGCGCTCCGAGGGATGCCTGTAAGATGAAAAATATAAAGTGAAAGACCGGACGTTTGTCCGGTCTTTCACTGATGTCGGCGCTACCTATTTTCCCGGGCCGTCGCCAGCCAAGTATCTTGGGCGCAG
>DAOPLW010000273.1:0-2327 GCA_035391945.1 Oscillospiraceae bacterium
AACGTGCGATCGGAAGTACTGGCACGCTAGGAAAGCTTGAAACCGTCCCTGCCTTTCCCTTCCGAGGACGGCACAGCCGAAAGACTGTGCCGTTTTCGGCCGATTTTAGTTATAAAACGAGGACCGCTCTTTAGACTGGAGCAGTCCTCATTTTTCGTGCTGTATCCGGCTGGATTCGTTTTCCGGCCCTTGGGACGCCGTATTCCGCCGCGTCCCGTTTCTTTCACGCCACCGTTTTGATCCCCACGCGCTCCATGGCGCGGCGCAGCTCGCGCAGCTTCTCGGGCCCCATGTCAACGAGCGGCAGCCGGAGCGAGCCGGCGGGAAGCCCGACGAGCTTCATCGCCGCTTTGATGGGAATCGGGTTTACCTCCGAGAAGAGAGCCTGGATGCACTCGATATAGTGGACCTGCAGCTCCGCGGCGGCCTTGAAGTCGCCCGCGAGGCACAGATGGGCCATGCGCGCGACAACCTCCGGAAAGAGGTTTGCGGCGACCGAGATGACGCCCACCGCGCCGATGGACATGAGCGGCACGGTCTGGTCGTCGTTGCCGGACCACAGATAGAAATCCTCCGGGCAGAGCCGGCGCGTGTTGAGCGCGAGGGCAAGGCTGCCGCTCGCCTCCTTGACGCCGAGGATCTGGGGATTCTGGGAGAGGGCGCGGTAGGTTTCCGCCGCAAAGGAGAGCCCTGTGCGAGAGGGGACGTTGTAGAGAATGATGGGTTTCGTCACCGCGTCCGCAATGGCGGTGTAGTGCCGGATGAGGCCCATCTGGGTGGTTTTGTTGTAGTAGGGGGTCACGACCAGGAGCGCGTCCGCGCCGGCCTCCTCGGCCCCCCTGGCCAGCCGGATGCCGGTGGCGGTGTTGTTGCAGCCCGCCCCGGCGACGACGGGAACGCGTCCGGCCACACGCCGGACGGCGCAGGCGATGACGGACGCCTGTTCGTCCGGCGTCATGGTCGCCGCCTCGCCCGTGGTCCCGCAGACCACGATGGCGTCCGTCCCCGCCGCAATCTGCAGCTCGATGAGCTGCTCGAGCGCGTCGAGATGAATGTGCCCCTCGGCGTCGAAGGGTGTGACGATGGCGACGCCGGAGCCGGTGAAAATGGGTTTACGCAAGCGCTACCTCCTTGTGATGTAGCCCTCCGCGCAAAGAAGCTCGGCCAGCAGAACCGCTCCGCCGGCAGCGCCGCGGAGAGTGTTGTGAGCCAGACAGACGAATTTGTAGTCGTACTGCGTGTCGGGGCGCAGACGGCCGATCGAGACGGTCATCCCGCCCTCCAGATCGCGGTCCAGCCGCGTCTGGGGCCGGTTTTCCTCGGGAAAATAGCGCAGGAACTGTTTGGGCGCGGTGGGGAGCGCGAGCTCCTGCGGGCGCGCTTTGAAGTTCTTCCAGATGTCCAGAATTTCATCCATGGGCGGTTTTTTAATAAAGTCGACAAAGACCGCCGCCATGTGCCCGTCGGAGACCGGCACGCGGATGCATTGGGTCGTGATGGCGGGCCGGTCAGCATCCACAATGACGCCGCGGTCCAGCTTGCCCCAGAGCTTCATGGGTTCCTGTTCGGATTTTTCCTCCTCGCCGCCGATATACGGTATGACGTTATCCACCATCTCCGGCCAGCGCTCAAAAGTCTTGCCGGCGCCGGAAATGGCCTGATAGGTGCACGCCAGGACACGTTCCAGGCCAAAGCCGCGCAGGGGGTGCAGCGGCGGCACGTAGCCCTGGATGGAACAGTTGGACTTGACCGCGATGAAGCCGTTTTTTGTCCCCAGACGCTTTTTCTGGAAGGGGATGACCTCCAGATGCTCGGGGTTGATCTCCGGAACCACCATCGGCACGTCCGGCGTCCAGCGGTTGGCGCTGTTGTTGGACACCACCGGACATTCCAGTTTTGCAAAGCGCTCCTCGAGCGCGCGAATCTCTTCCTTTTTCATATCCACGGCACAGAAAATGAAGTCCACCGCGGCGGCGATCTTCTCCGCGTCGTGTTCGGCGTCGTAAACGACCAGATTTTTTGCCTTTTCCGGAATCGGATCGCGCATGGCCCAGCGGCCCGCGACGGCTTCCTCATACGTCTTTCCGGCACTCCTGGGGCTCGCCGCGATGAGCGTGAGCTCGAACCAGGGGTGTGCCGCAGTCAGAAGCACATACCGCTGCCCGACCATGCCGGTGCCGCCGACCACGCCAACTTTGTACTTTTCCATTCGGATGACCTCCATCTCTTCAACAGTGTATGCCGCCTGGGTGTGATTGCTCATTTTGCCGTCCACCGAAAAAATAAAAACAGCGGGTTGAAAAACCGGCTGATTTTGTACTATAATG
>DAOPLW010000274.1:0-2324 GCA_035391945.1 Oscillospiraceae bacterium
GCCCATCGGCAAACCGAGAAGCGCCGCCGCGAGGGCCGCGTGGGCGATGCCCGCGGTGCTCGTGCCCATGAGGGCCTCGGCATCCGGAAATTCGCGCCGCACCGTCTCCGCGAGCGCGCGCTCCACCTCATTTCGCGCGGCGGGCGCGGAGAGGATGAGGCGGTTGTCGCAGTAAACGGGGCTTTGGATTCCGCTGGCCCAGGTGAAGGGCTCGTCCGGCCGCAGGAAGACCGCGCCGATGTCCAGCAGGATGCGCGCGACGCGCTCGGCCGTGCTGTTTGCTTCCGTCATTCAGCACCTCCCAGAAATTCGGATCTGCAGCGGCGCCAGGCCGCCGGCGGGTTGGGGTCGGCCGTGATGGGCCGGCCGACGACGATATAGTCCGCGCCGAGGGCCGCCGCGCGGGCGGGCGTGGTGACGCGCGCCTGGTCGCCCGCGTCGCCGCCCGCGAAACGCACGCCGGGCGTCACGGTGAGAAAACCCGCGCCGCATGCCCGGTGGACCGCCTCCGCCTCCAGGGGCGAGCAGACGACCCCGTCGAGTCCCGCCCCGGCGGCGTTGGCGGCGTAGCTGCGCACCGCCTCCTCCATCGGAGCGCCGATGAGAAGTTCGCTGTGCATGCGCGCCTCGTCCGTGGAGGTCAGCTGCGTCACCGCGATGAGAAGCGGCCGCGTGCCGTCCGGCCGGGTGAGGCCTCTCCGCGCGGCGCGCATCATCTCCGCCGTGCCGGCGGCGTGAACGTTCACCATGTCTATGTCCAGCGCAGAGAGACGGCGCATCGCGCGCTCGACGGTGTTCGGAATATCGTGGAGCTTGAGGTCGAGAAAGATCCTGTGCCCGCGCGCTTTGACCTGCCGCACCGCCTCGGGCCCTTCGGCGTAGAAGAGTTCCATGCCGATCTTTACAAACGGCCGCCCGGGCGGGGGAAACGCATCCAGAAACGAGAGCGTTTCGGAGAGAGTCGGGAAATCGAGCGCGATGATAACGTCCTTTGCCAAGTGATAACCTCCATTCGTCCCGCGTACCAATCAGCCGTTCGGAAGCGGAAGGGAAACGGCATATGCCGCGTGCGGCGGGCTTTTTTATTCAAGGGGTACCGTGCGAATCTCACACGATACCCCTTTTTTACACTCTCAGGCCGCGAAGGGAAGAGAGCCCGAGTTCCTCCATGCGTCCCGGCAGCTCCGCCAGAATGTCCCGGCAGACGGTCGGGCGCACCAGGTTGGCCGCGCCCACCTCGACGGCGGAGGCGCCCGCCATGAGCATCTCCAGAACGTCGTCCGCGGAGGAGACGCCGCCCATGCCGATGACCGGGAGCTTCACCGCGCCGGTGACCTGGTGCACCATCCGAAGCGCCACCGGGAAGACCGCCGGGCCGGAGAGCCCGCCGTAGACGTTCGCGAGGACCGGCGCGCGGCGGCGCAGGTCAATGCGCATGCCGAGGATCGTATTGATGAGACAGAGGCCGTCCGCCCCGGCGTCCTCGCAGGCGCGGGCGACGGCGACGATGTCGGTCACGTTGGGCGTGAGCTTGACGAAGAGCGGCTTTGCGACGGCTTTTCTCACGGCGGAGACGACTTCAAAGGCCGCGCCGGGCTCGGTGCCGAAGGCCATGCCGCCGGCGTGGACGTTGGGGCAGCTGATGTTGAGCTCGACGGCGGCGACGTTTGCATCCGCATCCGCCTTCCGGCAGACGGCGGCGTATTCCGCCGCCGAAAAGCCGCCGACGTTGAGAAGCACGATCCCCCGGTATCCGGCCGCGCGCAGCGCGGGCAACTCCTCGGAGAGCACCGCGTCGATGCCCGGGTTCTGAAGACCCACGGCGTTGAGCATGCCGGCGGGGCACTCGGCGATCCTCGGCTGCTCGTTTCCGAAGCGCGCCTCGGCGGTCGTGCCTTTGACGGCGATGGCGCCGAGAAGGTTCAGATCGTAGAATTGCATGAGCTCCAGCCCGTAGCCGCAGCAGCCGCTGGCGGGGATGAGCGGGTTCCGGAGCGCAAGGCCGCCCAGGGAGACGGAGAGGTCTACCACAGCAGTTCCTCCTTTCGGAACACGGGGCCGTCCTTACAGACGCGGCGGGGCCCGTGTATCGTCCGGATCGAGCAGCCCATGCAGACGCCGAACCCGCAGGCCATGCGCGCCTCGAGGCTCAGCTGCGTGCCGCAGCTGAGCCCTCCCGCGACCGCGCGCAGCATCGGTTCCGGGCCGCAGGCGAAGGCGTAGTCGTAAGATCCCGCGTGCGCGGCTATGGCGTGAAGCGCGGTGCCCCGGATGCCTATTGAGCCGTCCGCCGTGGCGACAGCGACGCCGCTGCAGAGCGCTTC
>DAOPLW010000275.1:0-2313 GCA_035391945.1 Oscillospiraceae bacterium
GTCGATCATCTCGCGGTAGTTGTGCGCTTGAAAGCACTTCAGCACGCCGTCGGCGTCTTCCATGGTGTAAAGCGGGACATAGGGGTCCTTGCCGGCCCGCTGTGCCTTGCGGTTGCGCCACTCGGCCTCAAACTCCTGGATGTGCGCGCTGTCGCGCAGCATGATCCCGCACAGCTCCCCCGTTGCGACGGTGGTATGCACCTCGCCCTTGAACCCGTTGTGGTAGAGCAGCGGGATGAGCCCGGAGTGATCGATGTGCGCGTGGGTCAGAAGGACGAATTCCACTTCGCCCGGCGCGACGGGGAGTTCCTGGTTCTCGTACATGTCCGGCCCCTGCTCCATGCCGCAGTCGATGACGACGTGATGGCCCGCAGCCTCCAGGTAATAGCAGCTGCCGGTCACTTCATGGGTGGCGCCCAGAAAAGTCAGCTTCAAGATCGTGCACACTCCTTAACGCTTATCTTCATACAATCAAAGACAGTATACCACGGCAGGGCAGGAAACACAAATAAAAATGGAAAACGCAGGAATTATTTGTCGAAACCGCTCGTCGTCTTCACGCTGCCGTCCTCCAGAACAAAAGCGGCCTCGATGCCGTCGAGCGATTCGGCGAGCGAAAGCCCCTTCTCCTCGCCCAGGGCGAAACAGACCGTGGAAAGGGCGTCTCCGTCGAGCGAGGCGGACGAGCGGATGCACACGGCCGTGAGCCCGTTCTGGATCGGCATGCCCGTCTTCGGGTCGAGCAGGTGGTGGTAGCGCACCCCGTTTTCCTCAAAATACCGCTGGTACACGCCCGAGCAGACGACCGAAGCATCCGTCACGTCGAGCGTGAAGAGCGTCTCCCCCGTCTGGCCGAAGGGCTTCTGCACGCCGACGGAGAAGTCCTCCCCCACGCACAGGATGTTCCCGCCCAGGTCGATGAGCGCGCGGGAGACGCCCTCGTTCCGCAGGTACTCCGCCAGGCGGTCTGCGATGTAGCCCTTGGCGATGGCCCCCAGATCGATCGCCACGCCCTGCCGCGAGGAAGAAACCGTGTTCCCCTCGACCGTGACCGCCCGGTAGTCCACAAGCGCGGCGGCTTCTTTCAGTTCCCCGGCGTCCGGCACCTGCGGCTCCTCGGCGTCAAAGTCCCACAGGGACGATACCGGCTCGATCGTGATGTCGAACGCCCCGCCGGAAAGCTCGCTGTAATACAGACCCGTCCGGACGGCCGAGGCGAGGTCGTCGGAGACTTCCATGCTCCCGCCGGCGCGTAGGGCCTCGTTGAGCCGCCCCAGTTCGCTCTCCCCGTTTCTGGAATCAAAGATGTCCGCATAGTCGTCGATTTTTTCCATGCAGCCGTCCAGGATGGTTTCGTCCCGCTTGTCGTAGAGCTTGACCGTCACCACCGTGTCGAGCTTGAACTGGGTGTCGGCCAGGGGCTCGGTCTCTTTCCCGCAGGCGGTGAGAAGCGCCAGCAAAGCCAGCGCCGCCGCCGGATAGTACAGTTTCATCCGTCGTCACTTCCTTTGTTCGCCCCGATTCCCCGCAAACGCGCGCGTCTGGGGGGATCGGCGTTGGCGGCGGTCCCGCCCCGCTGGAGCGGGAGCCGGCTGCGCCATAAACCCGGTAAAATAGCCGCAACATGGCTATTTTACCATAGCGCCCCCCCGATTTCCACTTGCAATTTTCTTTGCCGCGTCATATAATGCCCTCTAGAGGAATCACAACTGAACAACTGTCTTCGAGGCAGGGTGAAAGTCCCTATCGGCGGTACAGCCCGCAAGCGAGCCCTCCGGGTGAGCAGGAACCGGTGAAATCCCGGTGCCGACAGTCACAGTCTGGATGAGAGAAGATGTGTCGTATGCAGAGCGTATGTGCTCTGTCGCTTTGCGTTGGACACCTGGAAGGCAAGTCTTTCAGGTGTTTTTTCTCGCAAAACGACAAAGGAGTGGTATTCCCATGCGCATCAGCATCCGCAAGCTGGCCGTGATGGCCATGCTCGTCGCCATCGGCGTTGTGCTCTGCTTTCTCATTCATGTCCCCATCATCCCCGCCGCGGCCTTCCTCGAATACGACCCGGCCGACATTCCCATCCTCATCGGCACCTTCGCCTTCGGGCCCTTCGCAGGCGTCCTCATGACCGCCGCCGTTGCCGTCGTTCAGGGCGTTACCGTGAGCTCCACAAGCGGCTTATACGGCATCGTCATGCATTTCATCGCGACCGGCACCTACGTCATCGTCGCCGGGAACATTTACCGGCACCGCAAGACCAAGAAGAGCGCGGTCGTCGCCCTCCTCTGCGGCACCCTTGCCATGACGGCCATCATGGTC
>DAOPLW010000276.1:0-2303 GCA_035391945.1 Oscillospiraceae bacterium
AAGCCCAGGCCGAAGCCCGCGTGCCGCGTCCCGCCGTAACGGCGCAGGTCGAGGTACCACCAGTAGTCGTCGGGATTGAGCCCCATCTCCTTCATCCGGGAGAGGAGCACGTCGTAGCGCTCCTCGCGCTGCGAGCCGCCCACGATTTCGCCGATGCCCGGGACCAGGCAGTCCGCCGCCGCGACGGTCCTTCCGTCGTCGTTTAGCCGCATGTAGAACGCCTTGATGTCCTTCGGGTAGTCGGTTACGAAAATCGGCTTTCCGAAGTGCTTTTCGGTGAGGTAGCGCTCGTGCTCCGTCTGGAGGTCGCAGCCCCAGTCGACGGGGTAGTCGAACTTCACGCCGGATTTCTGCAATATCTCCACGGCCTCGGTGTAGCTCACCCGGCCGAAGTCCGAGGAGGCCACGTGCTCGAGCCGCGCGGCGAGCCCCTTGTCCACGAAGCTGCCAAAGAAGGCCATCTCGTCCGGGCACTTGGTCAGAACGGTGCGGATGACGAATTTGATGAGTCCCTCGGCGCAGTCCATATAGTCGGCGAGATCGGCGAAAGCCATCTCCGGCTCGATCATCCAGAACTCGGCGGCGTGGCGCGCGGTGTTGGACTTCTCGGCGCGGAAGGTCGGGCCGAAGGTGTAGACGTTTCCGAACGCCATGGCGAAGTTCTCGGCGCTCAGCTGGCCGGAGACGGTCAGGTTCGCGCTCCGGCCGAAGAAGTCCTGCGAAAAGTCCACCGCGCCGTCCGGCGTCCGGGGGGGATTTCCCGCGTCGAGCGTCGTCACGCGGAACATCTCGCCCGCGCCCTCGGCGTCCGAGGCGGTGATAATGGGCGTGTGGACATAGACGAAGCCGCGGTCCTGAAAATAGGTGTGGATCGCGTGGGCGGCGACGCTGCGCACGCGGAAAACCGCGGAGAAAAGGTTCGTGCGGGGGCGCAGATGCTGGATCGTGCGCAGATACTCGATGCTGTGGCGCTTCTTCTGAAGCGGATACTCGGGCGCGGACGTGCCCTCCACTTCAACGGACAGCGCAGAGACTTCCAGCGGCTGCTTGGCCTCGGGCGTGAGCCGCACCGTCCCGCGCACGATGAGGGCCGCGCCGACGTTCTGCCTGGCGATCTCCTCGTAATTGCCGACCGCGTCCGCGGAAAAAACGACCTGCAGATTTTTGAAGCACGAGCCGTCGTTGAGCTCGATAAAGCCGAAGTTTTTCATGTCGCGGATGGTGCGCGCCCAGCCGCAGACCGTCACGGTTTTCCCGCTCCACGCCTCCTGGTCCGCGAAGAGCGCGGCGATGGTCAGTCGTTCCATGGTACTCCCCCCGATTTTGATCCGGAATCAAGCAAGCGCAGCCCCGGCCGCGGCCAGACCGCCCGGCGGAATCCCCGCCCGGCGGCGCGCGCGGCCGTAACGGCTGCCGTGCCGTTATTATAACGGGTCCGGCCGGGTTTTACAAGACTCTGTTTGAAAATGCGCCGGTTTCGTGGTAGAATGGCCGCAAAGTGGCTATTCTGCCGCTCATGGCGCGGCCGCCTCGCCCCCCACGGGGCAACCGGCCGCTTTGCGCGGTCCCAAACAAGCGCGCTCCGGCGCGCGGCCGGCGATCTTTGGCGGCCGCCCGGGCGGCCGAACGGAGGAACACGGATGAACCGATATTTGGACGTCGCGCCCGAGGTCGCTCTGGCGCTCTCTGAAAACCGTCCCGTCGTGGCGCTGGAATCGACCATCATTTCGCATGGGATGCCCTACCCGAAAAACGTGGAGACCGCCCTCGCGGTGGAGAAAGCCGTCCGGGAGGAGGGCGCGGTTCCCGCCTCGGTCGCGGTGCTCTCCGGGCGCATGAAGGCCGGCCTCTCGCCGGACGAGATCGAATTCCTCGGCAAAAAGGGCCTTGAGGTGACCAAGGCCAGCCGGCGCGACCTGCCGATTCTGCTCTCGCGCGGCGAGGACGGGGCCACGACCGTGGCCGCGACGATGATCGTCGCGGCGGCGGCCGGCATCCGCGTCTTTGCGACCGGCGGCATCGGCGGCGTCCACCGGGGCGCGGAAACCACGATGGACGTCTCCGCGGACCTTGAGGAGCTCGCCCGGACGGACGTCCTTGTCGTCTGCGCGGGCGCCAAGTCGATCCTCGACCTCGGCCTGACCCTCGAGTACCTCGAGACGAAGGGCGTGCCCGTCGTGGGCTACGGCACGGACGAACTTCCCGCCTTCTACACGCGGGAAAGCGGCTTTCCGGTGGATTGCCGCTTCGATACGCCCGGGGAGGTCGCTCTGGCCTTCCGCGCGAAGCTGGAAATAGGCCTC
>DAOPLW010000277.1:0-2255 GCA_035391945.1 Oscillospiraceae bacterium
CTGTTTCACGATAGTCGGCGGCGATGCTGGCGAAGAGCGCGCCAAGGTCGATCCGGATTTTTTTCCGCTTCGCTTCGTCCATCAGGTTCACGCAGACCACGACTTTGCCGGTCATCTCAAGGGTCTGCAAAACGAGGTTCAGATTCCGCTCCAGGCAGGTCGCGTCGCACACCACGACCACCGCGTCCGGAGAGCCGAAGCAGATGAAGTTCCGGGCGACCTCCTCCTCGGCCGAGTGCGCCATGAGCGAATAGGTGCCGGGGATATCCACCATCACATAGGAGTGCTTCCGGGTCGCGCAATACCCCTGCGCGTTGATAACGGTCTTCCCCGGCCAGTTTCCGGTATGTTGATTCAGCCCCGTGAGGCTGTTAAAGACCGTGCTCTTCCCGACGTTCGGATTGCCGGCGAGCGCGACCACCCGGTCCCCGGGCGTCCTCCTCCGGATTTCCAGGCCGGCGTCCATCGCGTTTTTGCCGACCGCACTGCTTGTAAGGCCCATCGGCACGGTCCTCCCTCAGCAGGGAGCGAGCAGGACATCGGCGCTGTCCTCGGAACGGATGGCGATGACCGCCCCACGGATCAGAAAGGCGGAGGGATCGCCGCCGGGGCTGCGTCCCAGGCACTCGACCTGGGTATGATCGATAAGCCCGATGTCCAACAGGCGCCGCCGCATGCTTCCGGTGGCCCGCAGCTCCTTCACGGTCGCCTTCTCGCCGGGTTTCAATTGATTTAAGGACAGCGTTTGGCTCATATTGACTGCTCCTTCGAAATAAAGTTAGGATAGGAAAACTTTGTTTCCTTCTGCATCGTATTCCCGGCTTCGCAATTCGGTGCCGGGTTTTTTCAACATCATTCGGGGGTGACGCAGCAGGATGGGAAAGCCGGGCGAATTTTACACCATGAAGGGATATCAGGTCAACGCGCCGGGCGAGCTGACGCCCGCGATGGAGGACTACCTCGAAATGATCTGCCGCCTGCTCGGGCAGAAGGAGGTCGTGCGGATCGGAGAGCTCGCGGAGCGCCTGCACGTGCGGCCGTCCTCCACCTCCAAGATGATTGGGCTGCTCAAGAGCGCGGGATACGTCGACTCGGAAAAATACGGCTATATCCTCCTGACCGAAAAGGGCCGGGAAGCGGGAAATTACCTGCTCTACCGCCACGAGGTGCTCCGGCGCTTCCTCTGCGCGCTCAACCATACGGAGGACGAACTGGAGCAGGTGGAAAAAATCGAACACTTTCTGGACCGCTCCACCGTGGAAAATCTCAGTGCCCTTACGGCGCGGCTTGAACGTGGCGACCGGCCCTGAGGTCTCCCCGGTGTCCCGGCCTGCGGGAAAAGTCCTTTTGGCTTTTCCCGCAGGCCGGCTGCGTATTTGAAGCACCGCAGAAGCTTTTTAGACGCTCCGCCCTCGCGCGGAAGACGGTCCGGCGATTTTCTTTTGCAGCATCCTCCCTTTCACGCTCTTCATCCGGGGTGTCCGTCGGGAGTCACGGCGTTTTTTGTATGTCCGGAGGCCGCTTTTCTTTGTATGGACGGGCGGAATGCGGTATACTATCCCCGGGCGCCGGAGCGGCCGGGTAAGCGCAGGACCCGCCCGGAGAGCCGGAGCCCGGGGAAAGGAAGGGTTTGGCATGTGCGGACGCTATACGGTTTACACGGAAGCGCAGTACGAGGAAATGCGCGGCATCGTGCGCGAGGCCGGCAGAAGGCTCTCCGGCGGCGGGACGGTAAAAACGGGTGAAATTTTCCCCACCGACCTGGCGGCGGTCATGACTCCCGCCGGCGCCTCGCCCATGGTATGGGGCTTTCCCCGCTGGAACGGCGGAGGCGTCGTCATCAACGCCCGGGCCGAGACCGCGGCCGAGAAAAGAATGTTCCGCGCGGCCGTGTTCTCGCGCAGGCTCGTGGTTCCCAGCACAGGCTTCTTCGAGTGGCGGCGTATCGACGGGCGAAAGCAGAAGGAGAAATACCGGCTCTTTCTGCCCGGGACGCCGATGCTCTACATGGCGGGGCTCTACAATCTTTACCGCCTGCCGGACGGCCGGGAGGCGGGCCGCTTTGTGATCCTCACCACCGCTGCAAATGAGAGCGTGGCGCCGCTCCACGACCGCATGCCCGTCATCCTGGCTCCCGAGGAAAAGGAGGCCTGGTTTTCCGACGGCGCCGCCGCCGGGCGGATCCTCTCGCGGCCCGGGCCGGCGCTCCGGCTGGAGGAAGCGCCTTAGGCGGCGGGAATCGGACCGGCACCCCC